>JAQUJJ010000177.1 GCA_028681035.1 Candidatus Cloacimonadota bacterium | reverse complement strand
GACTGAGGTTCGTTACAACAGTTCGCATCCCTTAATTCAAGTGCAATAACCCAAGAATGGTATCTGCCCCTACAATAACCCATAGAACTGTGGCAGCAGCAATAAATGTACCGAAGGCAAATTCTTTATCTTTATCTCGGATGAAGACGAGGAAATAGATGATACCCATGGAAGCTGCAATAATGAAGATGAAAGGCATACCCTGTAAACCAAAGAATGTGGCAATGCCAGTTAACAGCCAAATATCACCACCGCCCAAGCCTTCCGCTCCCCGAGCTTTTTGATATGCCCAAGCAAGAAGTAATAGGAAACAAAATATAGCGATGGCAGTTATTGCAGATTCTATCAATCCCACATTGTTGCCAGGGAGAATGGATGTAAGCAATCCTATAACTATCAATGGGATAGATAATACATGCGGGATAATGTTATGGAAGGCATCAATGAAGAATATGGGAATTAGGAACGAGAATAAAAGCAAATATTTAAAAAAGAGTACATCGTGCAAACCATAGCGCAAAAACAAACCAACAAAGAGGATAGGTGTTATTATCTCAACCAATAGATGATGCCAATGTATGGATGCTCCGCATTTAGAACACTTTCCCCTTAGTATTATGTAGCTAACAATGGGGATATTCTGATAAAATGGAATAGACTTATTGCAGCTTGCACAATGTGAGGAAGGAAATATAATGGATTGTTTATTGGGAATGCGGTGGATTAGCACATTGAAGAAACTGCCAAAAGCTGCTCCCAGAACTGCGATTGTTATACACACTAAAACTGTCAGGATTCCTCCTAAATGATTATCAGTTAATACTTTGTATTATGCAATATTACCAGGTTTCATACCAGGCTTTGCGGTTTTGAGCCATATAGCCACCTTGATTCATCTCCACCTGTATTAGGATTGAATCGGTGGGTCTGTAGCGCAACGAGAACTCTGGAATAATTGTATTGGCATTGTCTTTATTTAAAGTAAACTTGTTGGATGAGTTCGCAGTGCCATAGTTTACAAAGTTTAGGTCAAGATTAAGTTCCAGTTTGGGATTGAACTTGTACATAATATGATTGGTATAGCGAGAAAGGTAGTAGCCATCACCGGTGGAACTTGTGCCTGCTTGAAAGCCCATTGAATGAGACATTTGTATCTTATCCATGTGAATCAGGGTATTACTAGATGTGCGAAAGGGGTTCAGATTGGGACGTGGTAAATCAATCTGTGCCACCAAAGGCAGCATCAAGGATATCATTATCAGGCAAAACAACAGTCTTCTCATTGTAACCTCCTTAGATATACGGCTCTATTAGTATAACTTAAGCAAAAACCAAGCCGATGTCAAACATAAATAGACTTGATCAAGCCAGCCAAGCGTTCTATACCTGTCTCGATTTGTTCGAGGCTGGAATAGGTGTAGTTCAGCCTTAAGCAGTTAAACTTTTCTTGACCTTCTGGGTAGAATTTACTGCCCGGAATAAAGGTAACCAGGTGCTCTTTAGCCTGGAAGAAGAGCTTATCGGCGTTCATATCTTCGGGCAACCACAGCCACAAGAAAATACCGCCATTGGGCTTTGTCCACTGAACGTAAGGGGGCATATTTACGCTCAATGAATCCAACATCTTGGCTAAATATGGTTTGTAAAACTCGCAGATACTCTGGATGTGGGGGTTCATATACCCCCCAGCCAAGAATTTCGCTGCAACACGCTCTGTAACGCAATCAGGGCATACATTTACCTTCTGCTGCCAAGATACCATTTTATTAATTAAAGTGGCATCTCCCTTGGCATAAGCAACCCGCATACCGGGACCAAGTATCTTGGAAAACGAGATTATTTCTGTTACCAGATAGCTATTATGCATCTCTTGATGTGCAATTTTGAACAGCGTGGGAAGTGTCTCACCACTAAAACGTAAGCGGGAATAGGGATTATCTTCCATCACCAGAATGCCTTCAGCTTCGCAATAGTTTAACAGCTCATGGCGGCGTGCTAGGCTCATGGAAACTCCAGCGGGATTCTGGAAATCTGGGATAGTGTAAAGAAACTTGATCTTCTTGCCACTTTCACGGAGTTGTTTAACTTTGTCCATCATCTTTTGTAAATCTAAACCTTCTGCATCCATAGGTATGCCTTGTACATCTGCACCCAGAGCATCGAAAGCAACCAATGAACCAAGGAAACTGGGAGCTTCACAAAGTATTACATCTCCCTCATCGATTAATGCTCTGGTCATGTAATATATGGCATTGGTAGCACCAACGGTGATTATCATGTTATCCTGAGTAAGGTCGCTATAACCCTCCCACTTAAGCAATTCGCTTTTAAGAAAGCTGTCGCCTTCACTAGCACCATATTGCAGAACATCCCTTCCTTCTTCTGCAACCACTTCAGCGTAAAGCTTGCTAAGGATTTCCTTGGGAAAAGTAGCCGGACTGGGAAAACCTCCCGCAAAGGAGATAAGCCCCGCTACGTTCTTGGTTGCAGCTACCAATTCACGTATCAGGGAAGATTTCATCACTTTAGTGGGTTCAGACAGATATTTGTTAATCATCTAAGGTCTCCTTCCATTCTCTTTTCTTAGTATGCTTTTTAGGGGTATATACGATAAATCATTCTGGGGAAAGGTATTGTCTCTCTAATGTGGTGTATTCCACTCATCCAGGTAACTAGCCGCTCCAGACCTATGCCAAAGCCACTATGGGGCACAGAACCGTACTTTCGCAAGTCCAAAAACCACTGATAATCCGCTATCGGCATGTTCTCTGCCTCCATGCGGGATAGCAGCAAATCGTGGTCATCCTCACGCTGGCTTCCGCCAATAATCTCTCCAAAGCCTTCAGGTGCTATTAAATCGTTGCCAAGCACCAGGTTGGGATTAAGCGGGTCTCTCTTCATATAAAAAGCTTTAATATCCTTGGGCCAACGCTCTATAAACACAGGAACAGGGGAATTTTCGGTAAGCATCGCTTCGTCTTGCGCACCCAAATCACTTCCATGGGTAATCTCGCTGCCTTTGGCGCGCAGATACTCTATCGTGTCATAGTGAGTCATACGTTTAAAGGGAGCATCCGCAGCTTTCAGGGTTTCTTTATCTCGCTCGAGGATGTCAAGTTCCGCATCACACTTAGCTAAGACAGAGCGTATCACAAAGCGGATTAGCTCTTCTTGTATCTGCATATTTTCATCGTGTTCTACCCACGCTGCTTCGGCATCCATCATCCAAAACTCGGTTAAGTGCTTTCTGGTTTTAGAGCGTTCGGCACGAAAGACAGGACCAAAATCGTAAACTCTGCCCAAGCTCATAATACCTGTTTCCAAGTATAATTGCCCCGATTGCGAGAGGTATGCCTTGCCTTCATCAAAGTATTCCAAATCGAACAAAGTGGTGGTGCCTTCGCAAGCATTGGGCGTTAAAATAGGCGAATCGAAACGGAAGAAACTGTTGTTATTAAGATACTCACAAATGGCATAATAGACGGTGTGGCGGATTCTTAGGATAGCCCACTGCTTGGACGAACGAATCCATAGATGACGATTGGTAAGCAGGAAATCTGGTCCATGCTCTTTTTTGCCTATTGGATATTCTTCTGCCAGTTGAAACACTTCCACGCCGCTAATCGCAATCTCAAATTGATTTTCTAGCTTTTGGTGGGGTTTAGCAATTCCCGTGATAACAAGGGAAGATTCCAACGTAAGACGCTTGGCTCTTTCGAAAGTTTCTTCATCCATATCCGGCTTAAAAGCTACTGCCTGAATCTCACCTGTTCCATCCCGAAGGATGATGAATACCAATTTCCCGCTGTGGCGGATATTGCGAACCCAGCCCTTTAAGCATATTTCTTTGCCTACATGTTGGGCTAAATCTTTTATAAACACTTGTTTCATAATGCTTTCCTATTTCTTCATAGCTTGGTTTTGGGTCTGAATCAGTTTAATAATCTTTAGGGCAATATCCAGTGCACGAGTACCCGCAACGCCATCTACGATTGGTTTGGTGTTATTAATGATGCACGCTACGAAGGATTCTAATTCCATGGTTAGCGCATCTTTGGGGCTATCGCTAACATCTATGGCTTGCACATCCACCAATTGTTCCGGCTTAATATCTGTGGAACCCATTAGCAATTGGGGAAGTAATTGCATGATATTGGCAGATTTCTTCATAATCCTCACCTGCTTAGCCACAAAATCCATAGAAATATAGCTATCCCTCTGGAAAAAGCGTATCTTACGCTCCTGTTTCATGGATACGCGGGAAGAGGTAACATTGGCAATCGCTCCATTGGCAAACTCTATCCGAGCATTGGCAATATCAATACTTGGAGTAAGAATCCCCACTCCGCTGGCACGTATTTCCGTAACGGGACTATGCACAAAGCTAAGGATGAGATCGATATCGTGAATCATCAAATCCAGCACTACAGGTACATCTGTACCACGGTGATGAAAAGTGGAGAGCCGATGCGATTCGATAAACATCGGCTCACCTATTTCATGTTCTATTTTCAGGATAACGGGATTGAAGCGTTCAATGTGTCCTACTTGAATAATCAGCTTGCGCTGTTCCGCCAAAGCAAGCAGTTCCTCTGCTTGGATTAGCTCACTGGTAATCGGCTTTTCCAGAAAGATATGCTTTCCAGCCAGTAAAGCAGGTTTAGCCAGCTCGTAGTGAGCGGTGGTGGTGGCTGCGATATCAATGGCATCACAAGCATCAAGCAAGGCTTCATAGCTTGGGAATGCCTTAGTATCCAGCTTTGTGGATATTTCATCCGCACGGGCTTGGTTATGGTCATAAATCCCTGCTAAACAAGCACCTTCTATGCTTTGAAATTTACGGGCATGGTGCTGACCTAAGTGACCAACGCCAACAACTCCTATCCTGATCATCTTGATTTACAGCTTCTTGGCAAGGACTTTCAGCATATCCTCTGTCATGCTCTTAAGGTTATACTCAGGTTTCCAGTTCCATTCTTGTTGTGCGCTAGTTTGATCCATGGAATTAGGCCAGCTATTAGCAATAGCTTGCTTGATGGGATCAACTTTATAATCTAGGCGGAACTCGGGGATATGTTTCTTGATTTCTGCGCTAATCATTTCGGGATCAAAGCTCATGGCGGTTACGTTGAAACAATTGCGGTGAATAAGCTTGGAGGGATCTGCTTCCATAATTTCCACGCAGGCACGCAGCGCGTCGGGCATATACATCATGTCTAAGAAGGTTCCAGCACTCAAGTTGCAAGTGTAGCACTTATTCTTGATGGCTTCGTAGTATATCTCCACTGCGTAATCTGTGGTTCCACCGCCGGGAAGGGTAACGTTTGAGATTATTCCGGGATAGCGAACGCCTCTGGCATCCACACCAAACTTAAGGTAATAATAATCGCCCAAAAGCTCTGCTGCAACCTTAGATATACCATAAACTGTGGTGGGGCGCATCAAGGTGTCCTGAGGAGTGTTATCCATGGGAGTGGTAGGTCCAAAAGCACCAATGGAAGACGGAGTAAACACGGCTCCCTTCACTTCACGCATCACTTCCAATGCGTTTAGCTGGCTTTCCATATTTATCTTCCAAGCCAAGGGGGGATTGCCTTCGCCTTTAGCAGAAAGCACGGCAACTAGATTGATGATACTATCAATCTTGTGCTTTTTCACCACTTCATGAAGCCTATTGGCTTCCAAAGCATCCATGTTTTCACAGGGACCACCCTCCACAATATCCACGGGCAGCGGTGTGCTGCGATATGCTGCGACTACGGCGTTATTGCCATAAATGTTTCTGAGATAGGGTACAAGTTCCGAACCTATTTGTCCGGCGGCACCTAAAACTAAGATGTTTTTCACACGATACTCCATTCTATCAGTTATTTTTATTATAGAGATACCTTATTTTTCATCTGCGGAGGCTTGTCAATCCTTTTATTTCCGTTTATAGCATCACGGAGAAGAGACTGATCAATTATCAGTACAATAATAGCTGTGTTTGCCTCCAACTATGAAGAAACAGTGGGCTTGTGTTGCGCTAATCAGCGATTACTCTAAGAAAGAAGTCGAGGGGGGGGGGGGGGGATTAAGGTTTCAGTCTCTTTCACAATTCTGAGTTTTGTGTTTCTCCTTTCCTCTTTTGCTTTTTTTAAATATAATTTTTTTTTTTTCTCGCATTTTTTTTCTATCAAGTGTAGGTTTTTTTGGCTATTTCTTTT
>JAQUJJ010000044.1 GCA_028681035.1 Candidatus Cloacimonadota bacterium | reverse complement strand
TACTATGCTTTCCAATCCCGAGATTAAAATCGAAATCTCTGGGCACACCTGTGATATTGGAAGAGAAACATATAACCTCGATCTCTCCGAGCGTCGTGCCAAGTCTGTTGTAGAATATCTTGTTGCTAAGGGAGTGGATGCCAGCCGTCTTACTTCACAAGGTTTTGGAGAAAGCAACCCTCTAAACGGAAACGAGAATCTTGCCGAACGTCAACTGAACAGACGCGTGGAAGCAAAAGTAATGGAATAGTATTCCAGAACATAAAATATGATTAACTCGGGCTTGCCTTTATGGTAAGCCCGTCTTCTTTTTAACTCACAATTACGCTGAGTAAAAAGTTACCCTGGCTTATTTCGGGCATATTCGCAGCGTAATTGTAAGTCAAACCTCGTATTCGCAACGTAATTATAGGTTTAAAGCTGGCTTCTTCCTTGTAAGCATTGCCCTATCATTGCCCACTCATTGTCCATGTGGAGGGCAATGAGTGGGCAATGATAGGGCAATTGAAGCAAGGGCAACTAATGTCTTCCAGCTCTGGTTGGATTCTATAACTTTAATGAAAATCACATTGTATGGCTCTCACTTACAAATAATCGCTAAAATCGATGAATTCCTATTTGCAAATAATAATAAGCTCATTATACTGTGTTTCATCGTTGACTTTCAATCATGCTAATATTGATGAATGAGAAAGTTGCTAAAACCGTGTTTTATAGGAGGAATATATGGAACACAAAACGTTGACTTTAATTATTGTGCTCATAGGCTTAGTATCGTGTTTAACAGCACAAAGCTGGTATAATAATAGCTGGCAGCACAGAAAACAGTTTGCTATCGATCATACGAAAGTGTCCGGTAGTACAAACACTAATTTCCCTATTGTCATAAATGTAACTGATATAGACTTAAAAAATGGTGCCAGACCGGACGGGTTTGATATCCTGTTTACTGCTTCTGATGGTATCACTAAGCTTGATCACGAGATAGAACAATACAATTCTTCAACTGGCAACCTGGTTACATGGATTAAGATGCCATCCCTTAGTAATACCGTTGATACAGATTTATTTATGTACTACGGTAATGCTGGTGCTTCAAGCCAGCAAAACGCAAGCGGTACATGGTCTAACAACTACGGAGGTGTGTACCATTTAAAAGAAACGCCTTCTGGGACAATATATGACTCGCGTGGCGTGGATAATGGGGTAACAAGCAACATGGAACCCGCTGATCAAAGCTCTGGTAAGATTGACGGTAGCCTAACATTTGATGGTACTAACGAATATATCGGGTCTCTCGGTGCATACTCAAAACCCACTCAACTCTCAGTATCTTTATGGTTCAAAACAAGTACTGCATCTTGGGATATTTTGTTTGGAACAGCAAATGTCGTTCCACCAAATACAAATGCTACCGGTGCAATTAGCGTATTAGCTATGACAGGCGATGGTAAGATTAGGGCTGAATACTGGACTACTACAATTGGTGCCATAACTACTCCTCTCTCTTATCGGGATGGGAATTGGCATTATGCGGTAGTTACAGGAAATGTTAACACGCAGAGTTTGTATATTGATGGGCTGCTAATTGGTCCCAGAGGTGGCTCTATAAATAATGGCTGGTGGACAGATAGCTTCATTGGCACCGGATTCGACGTACCCTCAAGAGGCTTTCCAAGCACTGGATGGCATTATTACGATGGTAATCTGGACGAAGTACACGTTGCCAATACAGCCAGAAATGCAGATTGGATTCTTACTGAATATAATAATCAGAGTTCACCCTCTTCGTTCTTAAAGTACATAGGAGCAGAGATATCACTGCCTGTAGAACTTTCTTCCTTCTCCGCAGTCCTCTCAGCCGACTATTTCGTAAGGCTGCAATGGACTACCCAATCTGAAACTGCCGTAAGCGGCTTTTATATCTATCGTGGTAGCTCAAATGATGTCTCAGTAGCTGCCTTGATTAGCCCCCTAATTGAAGCAACCAACAGCAGCGACATGCACAATTATACATATGTGGATGCCGAACTGGACGAAGCGGGAACCTATTACTACTGGCTAAGCGTCCAAAACTATGATGGCAGCGTGGAATATCATGGGCCTAATACAGTTACATATAATAATGCCACCAATCCAGAAACATCTGACACACCGCTAGTCAGTAGCCTCAGTTCCATCTATCCCAATCCTTTCAACCCAAGCGCTACTATTGCTTATGATCTTAGAAAGAATGTGGAAGTAAACTTCTTTATCTACAATTCACGCGGACAGGTAGTTCGCCGGATTTCAGAAGGTCAAAAGGCGGCGGGAATGTGGAAGTTGGCTTGGAATGGCATTGATGATAATGGTAATTATTGCGCCAGCGGCGTCTATTACTTTAGAATGTATGCCGGAGAAGAGAGTTTCGTAAAGAAAGCTGTGCTCTTAAAATAGGCATAATACAAGCTATTCGCTAAACATAGAATTGGGCAGGGTCAATGTACCTTGCCCTTTTTTTGTATTTACGCACTAGAGTGGTGGGTAATATGGATTTATCAGAGTTTTTATAGCAGTTTTAGAGCTATTTTAGTGTTCGCAAATCGGCTTATTGTAGCAGATGCTGTTTAAATAGAAATTCGGCTTACAAATGGGCATTTATGGCAAACCCATAAATGCATGCCAAACAACAAGATACAATACGTAAATAATAGTAGAAAGTTCTTGACAGATACATCATATCATATAGTGTGGCAACAAGATAAGGATGTTTATCTGTTTGAAAATATCTTGCATGCGTAGCATCCTTAGTGATTAGAGCTTAAAACTATAGGAGACAATAGAATATGCTTAGTTCAAGTTACACTGCCAGCAATATTAAAGTGCTGAAGGGGTTGGAAGCCGTACGTAAGCGTCCCGCCATGTATATTGGAGGTACAAGCGAACGCGGCTTGCACCACCTTGTTTACGAAGTGGTAGATAACTCTATCGATGAAGCTTTAGCCGGATATTGCGACCAGATTATCGTTACTATCACGACCGATGGCAACATCCGTGTAGATGACAATGGACGCGGTATCCCTGTGGATATCCAAAAAGAGATGGGAGTTCCTGCGGTACAGGTTGTGTTAACCGTACTGCATGCCGGTGGCAAGTTCGACGATAAGAGTTACAAGGTTTCGGGCGGATTGCATGGCGTGGGTGTTTCGGTAGTGAATGCACTGTCGGAATACTTGGAAGTTAACATTCACAAGGATGGCAAAGAGTACTTTATGCGTTTGGAACGCGGGATTCCTGTTACCGAACTTAAAATACTTGGGGATACAAAGCGTCAGGGGACGATAGTTACGTTTCGCCCTGATCCCACCATATTTGAAACTACCGAATTCAGTTTTGACTATCTTACTACAAGGTTGCGGGAATTAGCGTTTTTAAATAGCGGTTTACGCATCATTTTGAAAGATGAACGTACAGATAGGATGAACGATTTTAAGTACGATGGAGGCATTAAAAGCTTTGTTGAATACCTAAATCAGAACAAAAAGCCCATATCTCCAAAGCCAATTCATATCTTTAGTGCAAAAGAAGGGATGGAATTTGAAGTGGCAGTACAATACAACGAGGGCTACCAAGAGAACATCTTCAGCTTTGCCAATAACATCAATACTACTGAAGGTGGAACTCACCTCAGCGGCTTTAAAAGTGGCTTAACACGTGCTGTTAATACCTACATTAAAAACGCTGATTTACTAAAAAACGAGAAAGTAAGCCCAAGTGGAGATGATATTCGGGAAGGGCTTACAGCCGTTATTTCTATCAAGATATCAGACCCGCAATTTGAAGGGCAGACCAAGACAAAGCTGCAAAACTCTGATGTAGAAGGAATTGTAAATAGTGCTGTTTATGAGAAACTGATGACTTTCTTTGAAGAACACCCTGCAGAAGCTAAGATTATTACACTCAAAAGCATCATGGCAGCGCGTAGCCGTGAAGCTGCACGTAAGGCGAGAGAGCTTACCAGACGTAAGTCTGTTTTGGAAAGCGGCTCTCTGCCTGGTAAACTGGCTGATTGCACTTGGAATGACCCCGAAAAAACAGAACTATTCTTGGTTGAAGGTGATTCTGCGGGAGGTAGTGCCAAACAAGGACGTGACCGCTCATATCAAGCTATTCTTGCGCTTTGGGGTAAAATGCTGAATACGGAAAAAGCCAGAGTGGATAAAGTACTAAATAACGAAAAGATACAGCCCATCATTCTTGCCATTGGCGCAGGTGTCGGGCAGGATTTTGATATAACTAAGATACGCTATCACAAGATTATCATCATGGCTGATGCTGATGTGGACGGTGCCCATATCTCCACATTGCTGATGACCTTTTTCTATCGCTATATGCGCCCGCTAATTGAACATGGTAAGCTATACATCGCAATGCCTCCGCTGTTCTTGGTGCGTAAGGGCAAGCAAAAGATATATGTGTTTACCGAAGCAGAACGTGATAAAGCCATTGCTGAGCTTGGCGATAAAGGTGTGATGGTTCAACGTTACAAAGGTCTTGGTGAAATGAACGCCGAGCAGCTTTGGGAAACTACCCTAGACCCTTCCAACCGTTCGATGATTTCAGTGAAAATGGATGATGCCATAGAGGCAGACCGCATGTTCACCATTCTTATGGGTGACGAAGTGGAACCACGCCGTAATTTCATTCAAACCAATGCACGTTACGTTAAAAATCTGGATATTTAGGAGAGATAGATGACTGATATTACAAAAACTGATAATACTAAGATTATCTCCGTTCAAATAGAAGACCAAATGAAGCAGGCTTATCTGGATTACTCCATGAGCGTGATTGTATCACGTGCTCTTCCGGATATCCGCGATGGACTAAAACCCTCGCAACGCCGTATCATATACGCAATGCACGAACTTAACCTTAGCCCCGGCGGTCATTTCCGTAAATGTGCTAAGATTGCCGGCGATACCAGCGGTAACTATCACCCTCACGGAGAGCAAGTTGTGTATCCCACGCTGGTGCGTTTAGCCCAACCTTGGAATATGCGCTACCAACTGATTGATGGACAAGGTAACTTTGGTTCCCAAGATGGAGACCCGCCTGCTGCCATGCGTTATACTGAAGCCCGTATGCAAAAGATTACCATGGAAATGCTGGCAGAGCTGGAAAAAGACACAGTAGATTACAAGAACAACTACGATGAAACACGCAGGGAACCTGTTGTATTTCCTGCTCGTACGCCCAATCTTCTAATCAATGGCTCATCCGGTATCGCGGTGGGTATGGCAACCAACATGCCTCCTCACAATATCGGTGAAGTTTGCGATGCTATGATTGCTTTGATTGATACTCCTGAGCTGGAACCATTGCAGTTGCTGGAATACATAAAGGGTCCAGATTTCCCGACTGGTGGTTATGTATTGGGTGCAGATGGCATACACGATTATTTTGAGACAGGGCGCGGACGTATTATCATGCGTGGTGAGACCGAAATGGTTACCTTGCCAAATGATACCGAGCAGATTATTATCCGTTCCATTCCCTATCAAGTTACCACATCTCTGTTAATCGAGCGTCTTGTGGAGCTGGTGAAAGAAAAGAAGATTGAAGGCATTAGCGATATAAGAGACGAATCTGGACGCGATGGCATGCGTGTGGTGATTGTGGTGAAACGCAATCATGATGCCCAAGTCGTACGCAATCTTATCTATAAATACACTCAGCTTCAAACCACCTTTGGCGTTATTAACCTCTGCTTAATTGATGGTGTTCCGCAGGTTGTGAATATGAAGGATATGCTTACTAACTTCATAGAATTCCGTCATGACGTTATTTTGCGCCGTACATTGTTTGAGCTTCGCAATGCCAAAGACCGTCTTCATATTTTGGAAGGTTATCGTATTGCGCTAGACCATTTGGACGAAGTTATCGCCACTATTCGTGCATCACAAACCCCTCCGGAAGCAAGCCTTGCTCTTCAAGAGAAGTTTGGGCTTAGCGAAATCCAGGCGAAGGCAATCTTAGAAATGCGTTTACAGCGCCTCACCGGACTGGAACGTGATAAGATAGAAAACGAATACAGCGAGTTATTATTAACTATAGCCCGTCTTACGGAGCTAGTGGAAAGCCGTGATTTGCGCATGAACGTTATTAAAGAAGAAACCAACGAAATCCGTGCTAAGTTTGCCGATAAACGCCGTACTACTATTATCCAAGCACCTCCAGGCAGCTTCAACATGGAAGATTTAATCGCCGATGAACTGGTGGTGGTTACCTTTACACATGATGGCTATGTAAAGCGTCTGCCTGTTGATACTTACAAGGTACAGGGGCGTGGAGGAAAAGGGCTTTCTGCGTCTAATCTGAAGCAGGATGATTTCATCCAATACCTGTTTGTGGCAAGCACCCATTCCTACATACTGCTGTTTACAGATCATGGTATGTGCCACTGGATTAAGGTGTTCGAGCTACCGGAAGCGAGCCGTACTGCCCGTGGAAAGGCGATTGTGAATCTGGTGAAATTCTCCGAAGGCGAGAAGATAAGAGCCTTTGTAACCCTGAAGAACTTCCATCCAGACCAGACTATAATCATGGCTACCCGCATGGGCTTGGTGAAAAAGACTCCGCTTACGGCATTTTCACATCCGCGTTCCAATGGTATCAAAGCCATTAAGCTGATGGATAATGATGAGCTTATTGACGCACGTATCTCCGAAGTTGGCGATAACATCCTGTTGGCTACCAGAAACGGATATAGCAATCGCTTTAATGAGAGCGATATCCGCGCTATGGGACGCTTTACCAGAGGCGTACGCGGCTTAAGGTTGCGCGACGACGATGTGGTGATATCCATGACGCTTGCCTCCACTACAGACATGCTGGAAAACGGTGAACCCAATTCCTCCAGCTTGCTGGCGATTAGCGAAAATGGCTTTGGTAAACGCAGCCCCATCAGTAGCTACACTGCCACAAAGCGCGGTTCAAAGGGTGTTATCACTCTTAAAACAAGCAAGCGTAACGGACATCTCGCTGCCTTAATGCTGGTGCGTGATGAGGATGATCTGATGATTATCACTCAGGAAGGCATGATTATCCGCCAGAAAGTTGCCGATATCTCTCAGGTTAGCCGCAACACTCAGGGCGTGAGGCTTATCAACCTTACTGCGGATGATATCGTGCGTGATATCTCCATAGTTCCTGCCGAGCCGGATGATGAGACCCTGGATAAAGAAGTGGAAACCCTGAAACTGAATCCCACTCCCAGCTTACTGGATCTTAAGGCAGCAGCGGATAAAGCAGATGCAGATACCGATGATGGTGCCGAAGATATAGAAGACACTGATGACGCTGAAGACTCTGGTGATGAAGAATAACATAGATAGGATAGAGCTGTGAGCAAGCTCCCCAACTACCGGAACTTGTTTCGGTTAGCTAAATACCTTGTAAACATACTCCCGGCGGCAGTTCTCCTGCTGTCGGGAGCTTGTTCTACAAAATACTTTATTCCTGTTTCTGGTGTTCAAACAGAAAACCGCTATGCCATTGTAAAGACAGATTCTCTGCTATGTATTCTGCGTCCCCAACCCTATGATGTTAGCAGCCATCAGCTTAATAATCGCTTCTTTTCTATGTTTATCAGGGTGAAGAATACCGCCTACACGAAACAGAAAATCCAAGCCGACAGCTTTAGTATCCTGGTTAATGATAAACAATATGACTACATACCTCTGGAATACTTACTTGCCAATCTGCGCCAGGCATCTCTGCTAAGCACTTACCAAGACCCCTTCGCTATCCTGGATAATCAGACTCTTTTGCAGGATAATACCAAGGAGCAAGAAGCTTATTACGAGCTGATAGCCAATAGTTTCAGCTTCGGCGACATACTCCCCGGTGCCATTAAAGAGGGCTATCTATTCTATGACGAAAGGATATTTTCCACAGATGAGTTCGCCATAGATGTGCAAGGGGAAAGAATCGGTTTTACTAAAAGCAAGTAGCTAGGCAGACTTTCGTCCATTAACACTTCTTTCCCTCGTGCTTACTTATCCGATCGGGGTCTCATCGGGATCCGATCGGGATCTCATCGGGTTGCAACCCGTTCAACACCCCTTCAGATGGGCATCTAATCACTATCGGATAAGCAAGGGTAATGGAAGAAAATAAAAGCTATTGAACTGCTATAACTTTATAGAAACGGACATCACTACTTAGTTCTTCACCAGATAAATCATAGCTTGTTTCACTGCACTCATCCAGCAACTGAAAGTCTTCAGCCAATAAGGTGCTACTGTGATATATCTGATAACCAGTTACAGTTAGTGGGCTGCCCGTTTGTGAAACAGTAACGGTATTCCAATTTAGCTGTAAAGCTCCTGCTATCATGTCTATGTGCAAGTTCTGTGGGGAAGCCGGGATAATGCTACTTGGTTCACTGAAAACAACAGCATATAGGTCCTTTAAGCCATGGTTTACAGGAGTATTCTCGATGATATTGGCGTTTACAGAAGTAAAATATCCTGCACAAAGCACTTGCCCGCAAGAGTTACCGCAAATACTATTCGTCGAATCATTAAAAGTTCCGCCTAAAGCATGCTTCCAAAGATAATTTCCGTCGCTGCTAAGTTTCAAGATGTAGCCATCACTGCTTCCCGAGCTGATTAATGTTCCGAGGGAATCTGCAAAGCTGCCAGCCAAGTATAATTCCGCATTAGTATTTACATAAGAAGAAGTGCTTGCACTGTAGGTTGTTGTTCTTCCCAAGCTTTTTAACCATACAAAATTCCCAGATAAATCAAGCTTGGCGGCAAATATGGCAGTTCCAATATTGGGAAGGGAGTTGCTTGGGTTATCGAAACTCACCGCAGATGTATATCTGCCACTGATAAAGATGGAATTGCTGTTGGCACATATTGTATCTCCTTCTTGGATTCCTATGCCATCGCTGCTTATTGCCCATAAGGGTTCAAGGTTAGTATCTAAAGCACATACATAAGCTTCTTTATCAAGTGCGGTTAGCGTAGTGGAGCCAAATACAATAGTTCCGGTGGATGTCCCGCACATTGCGTAGTTACCATTTGGAGTTGCGCAGATAGAGTTTGCAGTATTTGTATCTGAGCTACCAAAGGTAGAAAGCTCTAAACGCTCACCATTCATGGGATTTAGTTTGGCAACAAATATGTCTGTGCTACCAGAGCTAGTTGCGGGCATACCAAACAAGTCGGCGGCTCCAGAAAAGTCTCCACATAATACCAGCGAATCATCTGTTCCGAGGCAAATGCTATTGGCTATGTCATCAACGCCGCTAGTACCAGCTATTTTTGCCCATGCGAAAGTTCCAGTTGGGTTTAATTTAGCTACGAAAATATCATCACTGCTGCCTGCATTAAGTGCAGTGCCTATCCCAAAGCCCATTTTGCCCTTAAACTCTCCACAGATGTAAAGGTTGCCGCTTGCATCTGCACAAATAGATTTAACGTATGCTACACAAGTGTTCGGGGCTGAACCCGTGCTTTGTTTTGCCCAGAGTAATTGTCCTTCGGAATTGAGTTTAGCGATAAAAATAACACTATGAGTGCCAGAATCAAGAGTTTGGTTGTCAATATCTAAGATGCCTTTGAAGTTACCAGCAATATAGTAGTTACCGGCACTATCGAAACAAGATGCAGTAGCCTCATCATTTCCTGTCCCACCATAAGTCCCGAACCAATCAGTAGAAAGCTCCGCAGCAAGCCCCACACAGAATAACAAACACGTAAATAAGCAAGCAACCCTAAGGGTATTCATAATAACTCCTTTGATGTTGGCAACTCAGCTCTTTGCTTATTGCAACATAAACATCTCGTATTCAATAGAAACGAAGAGAATATGGGCTTGTAATAAAGTCAAGATATATCTCTATCTATATTCGTAAATCATCCATCCGTCCTTACCCAAAGCGATAAAAATGTAATCGTTGGCAAGGGTGAGGTCATAGACGGTGAAATTAGTATTGATAGTATTTATGTCCTCTATCTTTAGGGGATTGGCGATGCCTAATATCTTCACTCCGCCGCGTCCCAGTGCCAGATATAATAGGTTGTCTTTCACCTTAAGGGTGGCAATCTCGTTAGCCAGGCGGAATTGGTTTATCAGCTTGGGGTTGGCGGGATCGTAGATATTAAATGCCAGCAAGTTTTTACCTGCACCTACCCACAGAGTGTTGCCATTTTTAACCAGGCAGGTGGCATCGGCTATCTGGTAGTTCGTAGCGATGGCTTTGGGGTTCTTTTGGTCGCTGATATCCACGGCAACCAGTCCGAAATCATTTAAGGCAAAGATGTAGGGATGGGTGGCTACAAAATCTCTTATGCCCCATTTCTCTGAAAAAGTGGAAAGCAAGTCACGGGCACCGCTGCCGATGTTAACTATATCAATGCCTCTATAGCGATCTGCAATGTATAATGTAGCACCTTCGCGGGTAAGCTTGTCACCTATCACCGTGGAGGGGAAGAAGATTTTTCCGCTGGTGGCAAGGGTATCTATGGGAATAAGCTGATTAGACGGTTCGCGGGAAGCCACATAGAGGTATTTCCCGGCTTGCATTTCTGCATCTTCGATACTGAATAGTGAGGTAAAGCCGGTTTCAATACGGGGTTGCCAAGCATTAAAGATGGAGAATACCAGTATCTGGTTCTGGTTACGGGTGTAAACAAGATTGGTGTCTTCGGCAATGGAGAAGGCTTGCACGTTCTTTACATGCGTAAGCGGGTAGAGGTATCTGTTCTCCACACTCCAGGCAGAGCAAGAAAAACTAAGCATCAGAAGGCTGATAAGCAATAGTCTCATTAATCCTCCAGAAGTTTCTTAACAATGTGTTTGGAATTAATGCCCTCGGCTTGCGCAGCGAAAGAGGGCAGGATACGATGTTGCAGAACTATTTCAGCAATGGCTTTCACATCCTCTTCCGCGGGGGTGAGGCGTCCATCCAGGGCTGCACGTGCTTTGGCGGCAAGGACAAGGTATTGCGAGGCACGAGGACCTGCTCCCCAAGCTACCCATTGTTTAATATCAGCGGAAGCATCGGGAGAATTGGGACGTGTTTTGCGCACCAGATTCACGGCATATTTAAGCACATGTTCGCTTACCGGAATACTGCGAATGGCATGTTGCATAGCAATAATCTGCGCTGCGGAAAGCTGGGGCTTTATATTTGGAGTGTCGTTACCAGTAGTGCTTTCGGCAATTAATAGCTCTTCTGCCAGGCTGGGATAATCTATATTGATATAGAACATAAAGCGATCGAGCTGAGCTTCTGGCAGGGGATATGTGCCCTCTTGTTCAATTGGATTTTGGGTAGCCATCACGATAAAGGGTCTGGCAAGGGGACGCGTAACTGTTCCGCTGGTAACGGCATATTCCTGCATAGCTTGCAGCAGCGCAGCCTGAGTTTTGGGTGGAGTGCGGTTTATCTCATCGGCAAGGATGATATTGGCAAAGATGGGACCTTTAATGTATTCGAAGTGTTTATGATCTGTTCCAGCCTCGTTCACCAAGATATCTGTGCCGGTAATATCCGAAGGCATCAGGTCTGGTGTGAACTGGATACGGCTGAAAGAAAGAGAGAGTGCTTGTGCAAGCGAGGAGATAAGCAGGGTTTTAGCCAAGCCAGGTACACCTTCCAGCAGAATATGTCCGTTGGCAAATAGAGCTATAAACACTTCTTCCAATACTTTATCTTGTCCAATTATAGTTTGGTGTATCTCGGTTAAAAGTGTTTGTTTTACAGTGCGGAGTTCAGCGATATCCTTAATCAGGTTCTCGTTAGTCATCTATCTTTTCTCCTTTGAAAATCTTAAGAACTACTTCCTTGCCCGACATAGCAAAGGCGATACTGCCCCAGAAACTCATCAGACAAAAGGTAAGTACATGTGCGAAAGCCATAATTGCAGAGGCAGCGGTTTTTGGCAATCTAAATCCGATGCTGAATACTATTATCATCATCCATTCGTTGCTACCCAATTGGGCAGGGGGCTGTGGCAGGGCATAGGATAGGTTTATCAGTGTGTAGCCGAATAGGGCAAGGGGAAAGGAAAAGGGGATGCCGAATGCAATGAATAACATATAGAAATATGCTCCATCCAAAGCTATCCCGCCGGCAGTAAGCAGTGTGGCAAACACCAACTGAAGAGGGCGGTGTTCAAATACATTCAGTTCATTTACAAATAGTACGATTGCTGCATGAACCTTAGTTTTAAGTCTGGCAGGTAAAAACCAAAACAACTTGTTTAAGATGCGGATAACAAAGTCCTTCTGCCAGGCAGCAGATATAAGCAGGAGAACAGTTACAATGAACACGAGTGTAAGCAAACTGAGCAATATCACCATTGCTTTGCTAACATCTATAGCTAAGAAAGGCAGTAAGATTATGATAAACAAGATGGCGATGGTATCAAAAGCTTTATCTATGAATACAGATGGCAAAGCTTTCATCAGAGGGATGTTATGGTTTCGCTTGATAAACCAGGCGCGAACAACATCGCCCACGCGCAGGGGGATTAAGTAATTGATAAAATTACCGCCCATAGCGTAGAGCCATGTTTTAAACACTCCGGGCTTTTCACCTGAATCTGCGTTATTAAATGGAAGCAGCAAGTTCCAACGCCAAGCTCTGAGGAAATATGCACTCAGGTATGCCAATGAAGCGAGGATTACCCATTGGTATTTTAAGGAAGCAAAGTGGAACCAAAAACCCTTCATGGGGTTAAAATGTAGCCAAGCTATTAGCATTATGATGCCAATTGCCAAGCCCGATATCAGGTAAATAATTTGTTTACGGCTCACGAAAGCTCACTTAGAGAAAGCAAGATATTGGTGGTGCGCCCAGAATTGCTTAAAGCAATTGGGGGCATATCGCTCCAGCAAGGAATAGCGTAGCATGTTGCTTGCAAAGCTGGGGTCTGTTCCCTGATAGTAAGGTAAAATGCTTACTACATGCTCGTTTGGTATCTCTGGTGGGATTACTTTAGAGCCTGTTATCCTCTTGAAGAACAGCTCTTTATTCATGCCAATATCAGGCCAGGGTGGGCAATCTATGTACTGTTTATCTATCAGCTTCCACCTGTTTTTGCCCATAAGATAGGCAATACTTGAGGGGTCTATATGCTTAGGGTGTAAATCGGGATAAAGCTCTGGTTTATAGTCCTTTATCTGCATACGATAACCGATACCTTGGCGATTGGGAACGCAGATGATGATCAGTTTAGTGCATACTCTTCCTAGCTCGTTAAGAAAAGACGCAATGTCCTTTGTAAACCACAGGGCAGAAAAGTTAAAGCCCATATCAAAGCTGTTATCGGGATAATCAAGGAGGGTGTAATCCTGATTGTACTTAGTTTTAAGAGGAAGGTTCAAGCTTTGCCAAAGGTTTGCAATCATGTCAATACGTTTAGGGTCGTGATCTTCCATGCTAATCTCACAACCCTTTAAAGCGAGAGCCATAGTATTAATACCACTAAGCCCCGTGAATCCAAAGGATGGTGTTTCTAGGATAGAGCTTATTTCATACTCCTGCACATATTTTAGCAGCATGCCATTAAGGATAATGCGTTCATATGATGAACCCAAGCCTTCATGCGGGTGTTCAAAGTATTTTTCCCAATCGTTAATTATCGGTATTGCCATTACTTGCCCTGATAGTCCTCTATGGTTATTTTAAACTCGGGAATGGTGAAATGGGGACTAAGTTTCTCTGTTTCCATTATATCATAATATAGGTGCACATCGTAAAACCAGCTCTTTGAGATTAGCTCGAAACGGGCAATCCACAGTTCATTTTTTAGTAATCTGGCGATTCTTTCGCCTACGAAGAAGAAAAGGCGGTCAAACTTCAGAGGTATAGGATAGTTAGAGCCATGTACCTGCCGTGAAATAAAATCTACCAGTGCATGCATTTGAACCGGCTCACGATCAGCAACGTTTAGCGTCAATCCTGTTTTCCAAGGATTATCCAGTACCCATACAAAAGCACGCACTAAAGCATCTATGTGGCATAGATGAATCCATATTCTCTTGCTTATCAAGGGGAAGTATCTGCGATGCACCATCTTTACTAGTTGAAATGGGAATCCTTTATCGCCTTTTCCATAGGTAATGCTGGGTCTGATAATAGCAGCTTGTAATCCGTATAAAATGTTCTTGTTGATAATCTTCTCTGCTTCAATCTTCGTGTAGTGGTAGTAGTTATCGGGGTTCTTTTCTGTCTGGTTGTTTGCGGGTAGTTCTACCGGGATGGCTCCAAACACGCCAACAGAAGAGCAAAAGATTAAACGGGCGTTCTTCGCCATGCAGTATTCCACCATTTGCTCGGTTGAATACACATTACTTCTCAAGTAATCTTGTTTTGAAAACTTCCTTCCACCTCTTATAGCTCCAATGTGCAGAACAGTATCAAAATCATTTGTAAACAGAAACTCTTTCAAGTTGGGAGTGTCGCCTAAATCAATCTCAACAATTCTAATATATGGAGTAAATTCCTGCATTCGTGTTTTTACGGTATGTGGTCTTACCAATGCCGTAATCTTTAGGTCAGGGAACAGCTCCAACATCCTACGAAGCACGTTCGAGCCAACAAATCCTGTTATACCAGTAATCAGCAGCTTATGCAAACAACCTCTTAAACCAATTTCGCCGTTTGGGGCGAGGATGGTGCACATGAACATATTGGTAAGGTATTGCCTCTCCGCTGGCAATTGATGCGGGATTTATCTTGCAAAGCAGTTCTGCGGTATAGCTATCTATACGTTCTTCGATAAGTGTTTGTGCCTCAAAAAAAGCTCCATAATCTCCACGTACATGATCGTCGGAAGCAATAAAATGTGTCCATCCATTGTTTACCAGAGTCCATGCGGTTTTCATAACTTTTTCGCCATAATGACCCAATAAGCTTCCCGCATTAGTCTGAATATACAAATTACGATGAGTTAAGCTTTCTGCGATAGATGGCTTACGCATTATGCTTACATAACGTTCAGCATGAGCAAGGATGGGCTTGTATCCTGCGCGTAACAAAGGGTAGATGTTGCTGTAAAAGTCGTTGGGAAGTCCATTAAGTTCGCTTTCTATAAGAAGATAGGGGCTATTGCCCATAGTAAGAGAATGCTTTTTGATGTCGATTAGGATATCAGATTGAAGGAATATCTCGAAGCCAGGATACAATTCTATGTTTAGGTTTGTTTCTTTGGCTTTGGCTTTTAGCTCTTCAAATTTCAAGTCATATTCGCTGCGGTCGTATTGATAATGTCCACGAAAATAATGTGAAGTAAGATATGCGCGCTTAACACCTCCTGCTTCCATTTGAGCAAGCTGAGCTAACGAATCAAGCGTATCCTTAGCACCATCATCAATGTTGGGCAGGATATGTGTATGTATGTCTATCATAATAGTTTAAGGTAGCCTCTCCTTAATCATGCCCACAAACTCTAGCAAAACTGAGTTATTGGCGAAGGGTTTTACCATTCTTTTTGATTCTTCCAGAAGATTTTCGGCTGCCTTACGAGCTTTATCAAAACCTAATAAACCAGTATAGCTAGCCTTGGAAACTGGTACATATTCATCATCCAAACCATCACTGCCTCGGGCATAATCGGCTTCAATATCTTCAATCATCTGGTATGCAATTCCAAGATTCAAAGCGTAAGCATTCATCGTTAGGCGGGTGTTTTCATCTGCACCAGCCAGACAGCAAGCGATGTCTGCTGATGCCTGTAATAAAGAGCCGACCTTCTTCATGTCAATATAGCGAAGAGTAGTTATTTTCATAACCTTATGGCGGCTAGACAGATCGACAGCTTGTCCTCCTACAATACCATAGCTCTTTGCATAGCTGGATAATATTCTGGTGGCTTCCAAGGCTTTTTCCGCATCCTTTATCTCGCACAGCATCTCAAAAGCAAGTGTATAAAGGGCGTCCGAGGCAAGGATGGCGATTGCATTGTTATACTGTACATGCAAGGCTGGTTGCCCTCGTCTGGTTTTACGGTTCATAATCAGGGGAAGATCATCATGTATAAAGGCTGCATTATGAAGCAGTTCAATCGCCACAGCAGCGGCAACAGCATCATTCAGCTTGCGGTTTTTCTTAAAGCCAGTAAGCATTTCAAACATTGAAATTAGCAGCAAGGGACGCCACCGTTTTCCGCCAGGGATGACAGAATTATAGATAGCTTCCTTCAGCTCTTTAGCATAGCCATTATCGAAACTGAGAGCCGTTGTGAGACCCTCTCCTATCAGTTCAAGCCGTGTTTCAAAATATTTTTGTAGCAGCAATGGATACACCCCTTTAACCAGCGATGGTATGATTCATTCATTTAAGCTTCTAGCTTAAAAACAACCATGCTTTTGTCAAGTTTTTTGTTGCTTCAGAATTTGTCTTGCCAACTAAGAGGAGCTACAGGGCTAAGGTAATGGAGCTACAGGCGTCTCGCCTATACTGGAAAAACAAGCGTCTCGCCTATACTGGAAAAACAAGCGTCTCGCTTGTCTAAACAGGCAAAATGCCTGCTGTTCCGATATAGGCGAGACATCAATATTTTCGGTTACATTGCAGGGTTCACAGCCGTTTTTGTAATTGTCGATAAAAGGACAGCACTTGCTTGAATTGTCCTATCATTGCCCACCCATTGCCCTTATTGTGGGCATTGAGTGGGCAATGATAGGGCAATTCAAGCAGGCAAGAATTTAGATACCAGGTGCAAAAAACATCATGTTTAGAGACAGTGGAATTAGCATAAACAAAGAGAATATTTGCTTTTAGGCATATTTGGCTTAAATTGTTATCATTGGCTTGGTGTGCGCAAATTGCATAAAAAAGAATAGAATCACTCTAAACGTGGACTACAAAAGGGAAAAGCCAACATCAAATAAAACACAAAGGAGAACAACACATGAATATTGAGTTTACTAACCACTTAAATATCCAATCCCAAGGTTTTAATCAAGCAGAGGTCGTGGATTTTCTGCATACTCATTTGGACGAATTTAGAGATGTCCCATCTGCCATATCAAAATCTATAGATTATGCCCTTTCCACAGAGCCTGGTAAGGGTGGTTTTATATTGGTAGCCAGAGAAGAACAGAAGATTGTGGGTGCGTTGATTATGAATAGTACTGGCATGCAGGAATTTATCCCACCGAATATCTTAGTTTACATTGCGGTGGATGCCAAAATACGGGGCAAGGGCATAGGCAAGCAGCTAATTGATAGTGCGTTGGCAAACTGCGAAGGCTCTATTGCTTTGCATGTGGAATACGACAACCCGGCTATTCATCTGTATGAAAAGCTAGGCTTTAGCACAAAATATGCGGAAATGCGTTTGAGCAGGGAAGGCTAATGTGGCAAGGTTAAAACTGCGATTCGACAAAATAATAGAAAACATTGATATTCTAAGTGATTTCATGGAGAGTAACGGGAAAGAATGGTCTTTAGTGGTTAAGGTGTTGGGTAACAACACCACGGTGCTAAGGAAAATACTCACCCACCCAGCCGTAAAGCGTCCTCATTCAATAGCTGTATCTCAATGGAGTATCTTAAAAACCATTAAGGAGATAGACCCCACACTGCGTACCATGTTTATAAAACCTCCCTCCATCAAAAACGCCGATAACATTGTCCGATATGCTGATGTCTCTTTCAACTCTTCATTGCTGGCTATAAAAGCCTTAAATGAAGCAGCCAAAAAGCAAGACAAAATTCACGAAATCATTGTGATGATAGAGATGGGTGAGCTTAGAGAGGGCATCCAGAGAGAAGGTTTGATTCCCTTTTACCAGAATGCTTTTAATCTTCCTAACATTAAAGTAATTGGGCTTGGGACGAACTTGGGCTGCATGATGGGAATTAGACCAACTTATGACAAGCTTATTCAATTGGTTCTGTATAAACAGCTTATCGAAGCTAAATTCAAACAAGACTTGGAGCTTGTGTCCGGTGCCAGCTCTATTACATTGCCTCTGCTGCAAAAGAATACCATTCCGAGTGGTGTGAACCATTTCCGCATTGGGGAAGCAGTGTTTCTGGGGACTACACCGCTAAACAACAAATCCCTGCTGAACTTGCACACAAGTGCTTTTACTTTTGAAGCAAGCATTGTGGAGCTGTATCGCAAAGCAACTCAACCAGATGGGATTATTGTTGATTCTGCAGTCGGAGGTTCAGACCATAACCTTGCAAGTAATGAAGAGAATTCCACTACCTGTAAAGCAGTGTTAGATTTTGGGGTATTGGATGTTGATGCAGATTACCTAATCCCAGAAGACCCCAGCATTCACCTTGTGGGAAATAGCTCTGACCTTACTGTTTATGACTTAGGTGAAAACCGCAATAACTACGATACAGGTGATGTGATACGCTTTAACTTGAAATATCTTGCATTAGCCAAACTGATGCACTCTCAGTTCGTGGAGATAGAAATAGTTTAAAGATAAGTTGGCTGTGGAACATCGTGGCTTAGCTATAAACGGACTTCCACACCTATACAAAAGTCTCTTCCCGCTTCAGGGAAACCGTATTCACCTTGGTAATTGGCATCAAGGATGTTTTCCGCAGCAGCGTTAAAGGTAAAAGTGCGGTATGGCAGAATAAATTGGATATCATGCCGCCAATAGCCACCCAAGGTGTGATAAATCCCTATATCGTCCTGAGACAAACGGCTGTCCCGAAAAGATGAACTGATTTTTAATAGACTATGTGCGGGTAGCTTGATACGATGAGTTATTTCTATAGCGTGTTTGGGAGTTTCTGTTAAACGGTAGTCACTTTCTTTTTGGTATTCCAGATAAGAATAATCTGCCTCAGCTTCATAAAAGTTAAGCGGAGCTACGATAAGTCCCAGTTCTAGCCCTTGTGAGATTAAACGATAGTAGTTGTGATATGTACCTGCTTGCAAATCAATCAAATCCCTGCAATCATTATAGAATAGGCTGCCTGATAGAGTTACCTTATCCAAAAACATAGGCTGTAAGTGGTTTAGCTCCAGTTTTAGGGAGCTTTGTGGCAATAGATTTGGGTTTCCCTTGCTGTAGGAAAATAGCTGTCTCATGGTAGGTGGAGCCGTGTTTCTGCCTATGGCGATGGAGCTTACGCTGCCGGTATTAGGTGCAAAAACTAAGCCCAGAGATGGCTCTATATTGAGGTGGTTTTTGTCTTGGATTTCAATGAAACTGGAGCTAATTCCGAAGCCGCTGGTAAGACGCAGAGAACTGTTTAGCTGCCATTCATACTGAGAAAAGAGGTTGTGGCTTTGCACCAAGTTTATTTTGCCATCTTTGTAAGAGCCGGTATCCTTGCGTTTGTTTCTTTGCAGTTCGTAGCGATAGCCTAAATCCAGTTTCCCTTTGGCTGTTGTGCGTAAACGTGGCGCCCACGCCCAGCTTTGGTTATCCATACGAGAATCCATATTTAGGTATTGAAGGGCAGCATCGTTATACTCCAAATATGTATCCCCACCGCCATCGTAGCTCATCAAAGAGCTAAGGATAGAGTTCTCCGATAGCTGGAATTCGCCGGTAATGCCTGCGTTATAGCGTGCCCAATCCTGATATTGTCGATACCTACTTTCATAGATAGATGAGGGTATGTCCTTGTGTTTCATGCCGGCATAAGAGATATCGAAGCCGATTTTATGGAAGGTAAAAAGCTCTGTGTTAACACTGGCACTAAGGTTATATTGCTCTTTCTTGCTATGGTTACGCACCCCTCCATTTTCGGAATGGGTGGGCTGAAAGTCTTGAGATAGTACAAAACCATCGCTACGCAATCCCGCTACACCTGCGCGATAGTTCCAAGTTGAAAAGCTGTGGGAAGAGCTCAATTGCAGTTCTTGCGTGTTATTGCGTTTGATACTGCTGCCAAGCGTAAACCAGTGCTTAGAGGAAGGCTCACGGGTGATGAGATTTAACACACCACCCATGCTGCCTGTTCCGTAAAGAGGAGAGCTAGGTCCCTTAACAACTTGAATTTCTTTGATGTCGAGCGTGGAAAGCTTGCTGATATCCACGTTGCCGAAGTAGCCGCTATTAATGGGACGTCCATCGATCATCAGCTTAATTTCGTTCTTGCGGAAACCGCGCAGACGCAGGTTGCTTTCGTCTTTGCTGCCCATGCTCACACTAATCCCTACACTGTTTTGTAGGGCATCCTTCAAAGTAAGAGAACCGCTGCCTTGCTCTATTGGTATCTGCGTTAGCGAACCGATGGCTTCCGATGGTTTATCGACGATCACCCTGATTGTTGGCAGAGTGAAGGTCTTTAGGCTATCGGGCGCAAGATCAGCCCTTAGGCTTGCCACCAAGAAGCATAAGATAAGTACGCTGAGCAGATGTTTCATAGAGACTATTAATAGGGGATAGCAACTTTGGTGAAGGTGCTTAAATCAGAAGGCATCGTGAAACTGATATTCTCCGTTCCGTGTGCTGCATTGCCAAAAGCGTGGTTTTGGGTTTCGGTGGTAGTAACGTTAATACTGGCAAGTCTTTTGAACTTCCATTGTCCACCGCCTGTAGGAGGATTAAAGTTCGGGAAAGTGGTAGTTTCCGAAGCAAGTAAGTAGTAACCATCGGCTATTTGCTCTGGGGTGAATGTTTTGTTATATCCACCAATGTCATTGAGGGTTGCGCTCTCGTAAGTAGTGATCCCTTGTAATAAATCCGATAACTTGATGGCGTCTTCATTTACGTCATTCCAGTTTGGGATACTATGGATAGTTAACCCTTTAAGCTCCACCATGGTAGTGTCATTGTTTGCGATGACGTTTACTTTGCGGTATAAGCGGAACGTTTCCGCATTCTTTATCTTGAATGCACCGGGTAAGGTAAGGGCTGGGGGAAACCACGTTCTCATATCTTTACTTGGGACGAAGAAGCCTTCCTTGAATTTGCTCCAAGGCAGATCATAACCGGCAGTATCGATCTTATCTCTGGGACTAACGCCATCTGAACCTACAATTTCATATCCAAAGAGACTGCGGTAATCATTCAGGTCTGTAGCATCAGTAGTAATAAGATCATGCACGGCAGATTGGGAGATGAATTGGTCAAGTTGATAGCCATAAACGTTTGTGTCAATTGGCGGCACATCGGTTGGGTTGTCTTTCTCGCTACAAGAGCTTAAGAACAGCACCGCAAGTAGCACCACAATAAAAGTAAGCTTTTTCATTTTACCTCCATGAAAAGCAGGAGGCTTACAGGGCATATATTTCCCTGTAGCCTTTCCAAAGGGAGGCATAGCCGTTTCCAGCCATACCCTATCGGTGGCAGTCCTTGCTGTTTTAGTTTAGGAGCAACCACTCGGCTAAGAACTAAAGAGAAAACTGCTGCTATTTTGTCAAGGCAAGAAGCAGGTTGACAAAAAAGTATTAATCCATAAGCTGCGTAAAAATGAGTTTCATGGAGATGAGATATATGCGCAACTTTCTTTTTACGATATGGATATTAGCCATGTTCGCCAGTCTTGCATCTATAGAGATTGTTGATAATAACGCTAAGCCGATAGAGCTTGGATACGATAATCTGTTGCAAGAAGAATTAACAAGCTTTGTAACTACCAGAAACAAGAACGGAAAGGATATCACCGAAACATGGCAAGGGATAGCCTTGTTGCCGTGGCTGAATAAGCTCGGTCTTAGTAAATGGCACAGCATGAAGTGTTATAGCCTCGATGCTTACGAAATCCAGTTACACCGCATAGAGCTGGATACCATACCTGCATTTATCGCTATGGCAAATGATGAAGAGCATTTGGTGGAAAGCGATATCAGGCTTATCTTCCCAAGCCTGCGGGAAAGTATGTGGGTGCGTGGATTAAGCACCATTTGTCTGTTGCCTTTTGAGGCTATTCCTCATCCTCGGCAAGTGTTTACCTGGGAAGAAAGCAAGGGAGACATGCAGTGGGACGGCAATCGCCTTAATATAGAGAATCTTATGGAGCAAGGTTTCTGCCAGAAAAAGGGCAGGCTTGTCTTTGTGGATAAGCTTATGCAACCATTAGCTCTTGAATATCCTGTTCACCTTGATAAAGCCTTCATAACTACCAATCAAGCGGGTGATATTAACTTGGAAGGGCTTACTTTACACGGCACATTAGCATTAGACACGATTGTCTACATGCAGTGTGGACCCTATGCCTATATCGCCAAGAGCTATATTCCCTTGCTATCCCAAATCGCCACAGCTTTACAATGGGACTGGGAGAATCTAAGCACTTACGAAGTAACTGGGACGAAGCACAAAACCCACCCGCCTTTGCCAAAAGCAAAGGATAGCACTACCAAGTGGATAGAATTGAACTAAGCTACCTGTTTACCACCAATCGTAATAATCGGCAGAATCGTCATAAACGGTGTAATCTATCGTTAAAAACACTTCTTCTAAGCTTAAGGACATATATATAGCGTTGTAGTTGTCAAGCACCCAAACCCATTCACCAAACCAATCATCGTAGTAGGATGTGACGCCCTGAAGGGCATCAAGATCGGTTACGAACTTATCTATCTTGTCTTGGTCTCCATCCACCTGATACTTAATCGTCCATCCGCTAATGGTGCCGTTATCTTCGGCATCACGAACCTTTAAAGATATTAGATTAGGAACACTTTTATTAGAATACTCTGTAGTAGGAGCTAATTGTTCCACTACTTTAAAACCTTTGGCTAATAAAGCTTTGTGGGCATCTTCTATGTTCTGCCCGTAGCTTAGATCAAACATACCTGTCTGGGCAAAGGCTGCCACAGCAAACAAAGATACCATAAGTAAGAAAAATGTCTTTTTCATAATTCACCTCTAAGCACAATAATAATGATTTTCAATTGGCAGGCAAACTGTATTTTTACTATTTGCTGTTTGCTTATCACGTGTTGCAATCGGCAGTGAATCTAACAATTTGCAGCAGAAAGCAAGAGCATCGCAAAAAGGGGCTTGACACATTAGCATATTGAGCCTACTTTGCGCGGATACATAATTTCCGTACTTAGGAGCTATAATGCACAAAAGGGTTATTATCCTGATGATATTACTAATGGCACTATTTATTAGTGCTTGTTCGCAGAATGGCAGATACTACCGCAAAGCAAAAAAGAACTATGAACGTGGCAACGTGGAAACTGCTGTGATTGAGGCATGCAGGTCTCTTAGAATAAAGCCGGACAGTAAAAAAGCACAGGATTTGCTTGTTCAGGTGTGGAAACAAGCAATAAAAAATCATGACCAAAACGTGGCTGATTTAGAACAAAACAATGATACTTACTCTTATGAACAAATACTACAAGAGCACCTGAATCTAAAAGAGCTTGCCTCCCAGGTAAATAACCTACCTCCCTTGGTGAATCCCGATACAGGCTACAGGGTTATGCTAAATGTTCCTGATTTAAGTAAAGAGATAGCAAATAGCAGAGAAAACGCTGCTGAGGCACATTATCAAGCAGGAGTGCGCTATACCAAAATGTCCCGTACATTAGATATACAGCGCAAGGCAGCTCAGGAATTCAAAGCAGCTATGAGTTTTATTGCCGAATACAAGGATTCTTCGTTAAAATACGACCAAGCCCGCAAACTAGCAATCAGAAGGATTGCAATTGCCCCCTTTACAGATAAATCTAACTCTCGCAATCGCTACGGAGCTATTTCAGAGATTGTTGCTGATTACATTATTGCAAAGATTATGAGTGGTGGTTATGTGGATGAATATACGGAGGTAATTGCTCGCAGTCAGATGGATGCAGTATTAGCAGAGCAGCAGCTAAACGCATCCGGATTAATAGACGAGGCAAGTACTGTTAATCTGGGGCAGTTGTTGGGTGCGCATGAGGTTTTATCCGGTAGCATTCTCCAGGTGAATGCAAGTTCTCCCCGCATAGGATCAGTAGATAAAACTGCCAAAGCAAAAGTGGTGGTGGGTAAAGAATCGTACGTTGATGATAAGGGTAAGACCAAAGAGCGTGATGTACTGGGCGAAGTAAGCTGTGAATACCGCATATTCACCAAATCTTCTTCCGTAACAATAAGCGGTTCCTTCAGTGTGGTGGATGTGGAAACCGGTAAGATATTGCTGCACGAGAGTGTGGAGAGTAAAACCCCGTGGCAGGATAGCTGGTGTCGTAAGATCCGTGGAGACGAACGTGCTTTAAACCAATCAATAAGAAGCATGATGGATAGAACCGAACCTTTTGCACCTGAGGATGGAGAGTTAGTATTAACCACTCTGCACAAAATGGGGGATATAGTGGTAACTAAGCTTGGAAGTTTCCTAAAGTAATATGAGATATCTTTATTGGGCTATTTTCTTGGTTATTCTTGCTGGCTGTAGTATGGCTTCCAAAGAGCCTTCTTGGGTTACTCAGCGTCCCGCAGACCCTGCTTATTACAACGCAGTGGTACGTTTCTCCAAAAAAGCCCCGAATTATACCGATCTAGCCAGGGATAACGCCCTGCGCGAGATATCCACTCAGATAAGCGTGCAGATAGATTCCGATATCTATTTGAAAGAAACAGAAGCCAATGGCATTCCCTCTTCTGAGATTATCAGCCAAATACGTAGCTCCAGCCGTAATAAACTGAACAACATCCAGCTTTATGGCAGCTACGAAAACGATAAAGACTATTGGGCATACTATCGCCTTTCTAAGAGCGATTACCGAGCCTGGCGCATGCAACAGCGCGATCTGGCTATAGAGCAGGCGCAGAAACTACTAAGCGAATTTGATGCAGTTACAACAGATGCAGTTCTGGGTATTTCTGCTTTGCTGCGGGCGATGGAGCTGATTGTGGACTATACAGACCTGGATTTGGATACCATGTACAAAGGAAAGCAAGTGAATCTTTACAACGAACTCTTTAGCCGTTTGAACCGCTTGCCTGAAAGCCTGAATCCTTTTATAGAACGTGCAAACTTAGCTGTTGTGGCGAAACTACGGCAAGACCACATCGAGCCTGCCGGCATTTACTACGAAAAGGAAGGCACACAGCATCCTTGCAAAGCTTTTCCGTTATTGTTCAGTTTTAGCAGAGGCGAAGGGGATATAGTAGGCAAGGTTCAAACTGATAATTACGGCAAAGCAGAGCTGAACATTAAGCGGATTACTTCCTTCGCATCTCCACAGCAGATAAGCCTTACACTGGATAAGGACTATTGGCTGCGCAGTATCGAAAACCCCATAGTGAAACGGATGTTTAGCTTGCTAAAGTTTCCTGCTGCATCCTTATCTTTACTGGTAAGCCGTCCTAAAGCATACATAGACTATAGCTTTAACGACAGCAAGGGAACAGCTTATCAGGATCTACTTGTTACTAAGCTGCAAGATTTGGATTTAGAAGTTGTAACGGAAAAAGCAGCCAGTAACTTCACTTTCAGGGTTGTAATAAACAGCCAGGAAGGGGAATATGTTTCCGGGCTGAGGCTCTACTCCGCACAATCTGATGCATACATAGAACTGCTCGATACCCAGCAAAATAAAAGCATATATAACACCAACATAACCAGCATAAAAAGCACTGGTACCACCCGTGAAAACGCCAAACGCAGCGGCGAACTAAGCAGTGTATCCGAGATTAGCGACATGCTGTTGTTTACGATGGTGGAACAATATATCATGAACTAAACCCTTTTTCTCTCTGCTTCCTTCCGCTATTCCACCCTTAACTTTCCCGTAACTATCCGATATCGCGATACGGGATAGTTAACGGATAGTCTAAAGATACATAAGGGTGCCGAGCAAGAGCAGTGTGACTTACAATTACGCTGCTGGAAGTTTGACTTACAATTACGTTGCTACGAGCTTTGCATAAATCAGACCCTGCTATAGCGTAGCGGAATTGTGAGTTAAACGGATTACGGCAGCACACGTAGGTTTATCTTTGGCTCAAGTTCAATTAGAGTGGGTGATTGTATATATGGGCTGCTTGGCAACTAGTTTAGGCTGTTCAATTTTAG
>JAQUJJ010000176.1 GCA_028681035.1 Candidatus Cloacimonadota bacterium | reverse complement strand
ACAATACATGTTTGCAATTGTTCACAAGCACCGCAATCATGTCAAGAGTTTTCTTGGATGAGCCTAAGTCTGGTTCAGGTGTTGTAAAGAGTCACTGAAATCTGCAAATCTGATCACTGAAAACTTCCAATTCTGACAGGATTTCTGCAAGGCTCAGGAAAGAAATTTAATAAAAACCCACCTCCAGAAGTTATAATAGAGATAGAAGAAATAAATGGAGGTAAGAGAATGAGTGGTTTGGTGAAGTATCTTGAGAGGATACATGTGTCGAAACCCCAGGATAATGAGTGTGAGTGGACTCCGGAAGTGAGTGAAGAAGATGAGCTCACAAAGGGTCATTTGATGGACGTTGAGGAAGAGAAGTCTGTAGCCAGAGACATGAGGACCAGCATTGCTCGTATTGAGAGATTGATCTCCAGGAACCCCCTGTTGGAGGCTTATCGGTTCAATCAGGATGACTTGATGATGATCGCTGAGATCTGCCACAGGGCGATCGAACATGGTGACCAGGATTTCAACATGAAAGATATCTGTGAGATGATGCCTGATCGAAAGCGTGGTACGGAAGGACGTTTGAACTGCGTGGTAAACTTGATCGACCGCGAAATACTCACTGCTCCGTGTCTGCGGGAACATGATTTCCATTATGACCCGCGGTCGCTGTATAGCACCTTTTTGCGCCTCAATGGTTTGCTGTGGAATCTGATCCAAGGCAAGGACCCGATTCAATATGCTGGCAGGATCTATAGTAAAGCGAAGTCAGAGGATGCCATTGATACCCTATTGAAGATGATTGATGCTTTCTTTCTCCACTATCCCGAATTGGACGATAGCTGCCCGGCAGAAGCCGGTGTCTGCTTTGGCAGAAGCGTGAATATCGCCCTGGATGCGTTTCTGGCCAAATTCGATGAGTCCAACGATCCCATCTGGAAGGCTTTCAAAGCCAAGTTCAGGTTGAATCGCTTCTGGCAGAAGAGCCTGCTGCTGATCCACTACCTCAACCAGTATCGGGATACCGAACCAGTCCCGGAAGTCATAGCTTCCCTCCTGGCACATGATTGCCGGGAACGCTTGAAGTATGTGGACTTGCTGGGCAGGAACAATCTCCTTGCCCAGAAAGGCCTGATCAATCCCAGAATACCTGTTTGCTCAAACTATCGGATGGAACTTACCGATACTGCCATCACCTTTCTGCATGGCAAGGTAAACGTTTCAGACACTCAAACCAGCAAAACAGACCAGCTTTTGGACAGATCCCCCTATCTGAACCGCATTAGCCCAGCTCAGACCCTGGAGCAGTTGATTGTGGACAGCCAGACGAAGAGCATCATAGTCTCCGTGATCAATAGGTTAAAGAATCCTCGCTTGGAAAGCTTTGCGGAGTGGGGCTTGGTTGGCGCTTCCTTGACCAGTGATCCAGATATTCAGCATGGCTGCAACATCCTCCTGCATGGTGTGCCGGGCACGGGCAAAACCTTTATCGCGGGTGTGTTTGCCAACGAATTGAGGCGTCCCCTGATCCAGATCAACGCCAATTCCATCCGGGGTATGTTCTATGGCGAGAGTGAGAAACAGGCCCGGGAGATGTTTCAAGAGATGCGAACTCTGGTAAAATCCAAATCTCCGGTATTCCTGCTTAACGAGGGAGACCAATTGATCCACCAGAGGATGGCATCTGCCGAGCGCTCGGTGGATCATGCTGAGAACACCATTCAGAGTATTTTTCTGGAAGAGATGGAAAGCTTCCCGGGGATCATCATTGTAACCACCAATCTCTGCGCTGAGATGGATGTCGCCATGTCCCGGCGTTTCCACTACAAGCTGGAGATCAGGGTTCCGGATCGGGAAGCCAGAATGGCTCTCTGGCAACTTCATCTGCCCGGCAGCATACCGGGAGCGAAATCCATCCCGCTGGAAGGCTTAGCGAAGGATTTCCATTTTACCGGAGGACAGATCAGGCTGGTGGTACAAAACGCCTGTCATGAGGCTTTTTTGAGAGGCAAGGGAGCGAAACTGACTCTGGATGACCTGTATCGCTATGCCAGATTGGAAAATGGGAGCAGTTTTGAACAACGCAAACAACCACTGGGCTTTGCGTGCTGAACTATGGTTGCAAAGGGAGGAAAGATGAAAGAGAAATCCGGCTATACAGATATCAATGTAAGCGGGGAGGTTCTGCAGATCATAGTCGATGGCGTGATCGTAACAGGAAAGATCATCCAGCGGGATAAAAGAAGCATCGGGGTGGAGATCACCAGCCCTTTTAACGGTATTTCGGAAAGCTCCGGATCAATACCGCTGTTGGGTTTACAATTCCACAACTATGAGAGTAAAGCAGGTGATCAAAGAGCAGCATCGATTCTTTGCGACCTATACAGGTTTTGCGTGTATGTAGAGGCTCATCGGGAGAAGCTGTTGGCTGCCTTGGCGGATTATCGGTTCAAGAGTATATATGCGAAACACTTCAGCACCGAGGCAGTTGAACTGCATCAGCGCATAAACGAGGCTCTGCAAAAGTATCTGGATCTGAGGAATGAACTGAAAGCAGGCTCCATCGATAACCTGGAGTATCAGCGCAGAGTCGGACCCCTGAAGAAGGAGATCAAACACCTGGGTGAGGAATCAGAGGTCGATCTGGATGCATTATTCGATGAGTGCTTTTATCGCTTCAGAGATACTGCGGTTTGGCAGCTAAACCGGGAGACTGTGATCACCTATCTGGAAACGATGCGAAAAGGCAGTACTGAGTAACTGAACCTTTGACACTGGGGTGGGCATTGGCTCCTCGGCTTTGACCAATGCCCACACCCGCTAATAAAGATGAGCACTGGTGTGTAGTGAAGCTACTCTGTTCCTGAGGCAGCAGAACTCTCGTATTTTGAGATCAGATCCTCTAACAACTCGGGTTTCTTCAGTTGGGCTATCCATTCCGGAGGAATAGAATCCGCCCCGTAAAGCAGGGCAGCCAAGCCTCCAGTTATAGCGCCTGTTGTATCAGTGTCTTCACCAAGGTTCACAGCTTTCAACACAGCCTCACGAAAACTATCCGTGGTGACTAGGCACCAGATACTGCCCTCCAGGCTGGATACTACATAACCACCGGAGTCGATCTCTTTTTCCGGCAGTTTAGCCAGGTCACTATAAAGCAATCTGTGTAAGGCTTTGTATTCAGCATCAGCACATTTCAGATACTCCATGAGGCTTAGGGTATCCTGGCGCGCAGACTGGAAGGCAGCGTATTTATCTGTCCCGTCGATGATGTACTCCGCCATCTTCAGATAGAGGAAACAGCACAGGGCTGATCTGATGTGAGGATGAGTAAGAGCGCTGGCTTTGCGGATCAGATCGAACTGCTCCTTTGCATCTTTGCCTTTGATGTACACCAGCAGGGGCAGGATACGCATCAAACTGCCGTTGCCGTTGCTTTGTTCATCCGCGTCGCTGGCAAGGTTATCCAGTTCAGCAAATCTGCCACTTTGCAGGATAGATCGCACTTTAGCAAGGCTTTCAGTTGTCTGTATGCCCACATCGATGGCTCGGTCTTCGGCAGACAGATACCCATGATCCAGCCAAGCAACAAACTTCTCCGCCTGATCTCTCAGATCGAAGCCTCTCAGCAAGCTCTCCGCTAAACATAGAGTCAGGGATGTGTCATCCGACCACAAGCCGGTGAGGTTCTCACCCAAAGATCGGATTTGCCCATATTCATCCATGTATTTGCCCATATCCACCATAGGACGTTTCATGCGCTCTGATCTTGGGTAAAACTGGACGGGGTAGCCAAGGGCATCGCCCACGGCTACGCCGCTCAGGATGGCCAGGATCAATTTAGCGTTGGTTTGGCACATTTCAAATCCTCCTTGTTCTGGTTTGATAGCCATGCATAGGGTCAGAGATGTGTCATCCGACCACAAGCAGGTGAGTCCATCTCCCCAGGATTGGATCTGCCCATGTCCACCACGGGACACCTCTTGTGCTCCGATCTTATCCGGAACTGGGTCGAGAAGCCGAGGTCTACACCGAAAAGGATCAGGGTTATGATTTTTATGTGTGTGTCTTGTACGAGTTGAACCTGTATTTCCCAAGGCTAGTCGGCTTGTGATTCATACAAAATTCACTATATTGCACGATGGTTTATGACTGGTCATACTCAGACAGACAGTTTTCAATTTTAGGTAAATGATCATTTTTGAATCTAGCCCATTTACTTTCCAAATCTTTCTTCAGTTTATCCAGCAAATCTTCTTCGTTCGTTTGTAGATCTGATGTAACTGATCTAACCAATGAATAGGTATAGACTGACTTAGCGTTGGCATATGTGGCAGCGATAAAAGTCTTAGGATCTTTTGTTTTAAAATGATTGATGATGTTCTTGCAGGTATCTCCCTTATTCTTGGTTGTTAAGTACAAGTTTATTTTTATGGTATTTCTTTCTTTTGTGATGTCGTAGTATTCGTAAAAATCAATATAATAATGCAACAGAGGTTTGTTGTCTTTGCCATCTTCGCTGGGGTCTGGAAACTTGTCTTCTATAGTTTTTGACATGAATTCAATAGAGCCTTTGCCACCTGATTGATTGATTATCTGAATCCCATACTCGCTTTGATTAACTAAATCGTTTAACAAGTCAATGACTCTTCCCTTCAATTCGGTTATCATGCCAGGTTTGTAGTTGTTAATTGTTTCCAATGCTTTCTTGTGTTTACGGTAGAAACTTCTGCAAAGTACTTCAAGATCATCTTGCTTACCCATAATGTATCTCCTTATGATTGATTGGTAGTTGCTTATAAAATAGGCGATTGCAGGATCGATCAGACCCCTGCGTGAATCAACCATTCTTGTAATAATATCGTCAATATCCTTATAGCTCATTGCCTTCCACGTGTCGTCTTTGGCCTCACTTTTATCAGGAGTCAGGAAAACTTTTGCAATCCAAGCACTTCCCATCTTTTCTTCTTTTTTTATCTCTTCCAATTTGGCACTGTACTTTTTCGTTTGTTCCGGACCTTCTTTCGCCCAGATCTTATTCTCAATGGCTATGTATATAGGATTGTTCTTATCCCTTATTGTTACCAGAATATCAATGTTTTTCTTCTCCCGGTGTACTTCAACCAGTTCTAAATCAACCTCATCTAACTGGAACAGATCAAAGCATTCTATCGTATCACTACCATTCTGTTCATCATCAATGATATCGCGCTTTAGATCTTCGTCCTTGAGTATATAACGTAGCAGATATCTAATAAATAAAGAACCAAAACCATGGTTTTCATTGGGGTCGCATAACCAGGCAATAACATTGGAGTGTTTTAGTTCTCCTTGAGTGGATCTTAATGTTTCAAACACATTAAACTCAGATGCTGTGTTTTCGATTTTTTCAAAATCAGGGTCTAACAGCAGTTCTTTCAAAGCTTCTTTGATTTGCGTATAATCCAATTCACGCTCAGCATTGCTATCTTCTCCGTTTCTGACTACGTTTGGGGGATCTTCACAGGTGACTACAGAGGCTTTTTCGGGATCATCTGTTTTGCTCTTGTGGTTTGTCATTTCTTTCTCCTTGTCTCTAATTTTAGTGTATAGCAGCATTACTAAACAGATAAAGGCATTCACGTGATCTTGATCTTATCATCCATGGCATCCTCTCATTAACACGATTTCGCATCACTAACATCATAATTGTTAATGATCAAAAAGCAAGTTAGTGATTTGATTGTCAGCATATTACTATGTTACGCTCCTAACGGTCAAGAGCATCGCATCCCCCAATCTCTTTTCATCACAACCTTTGGGGTAGAGGGCTGATAATGAGTTTGCCAGGCGCATGAAATCGTAATACAGGATTCCATATGTCGATTTCATACCTCCAGATGAATATATGGATTTCCATATTATACTATACGGCGTTTACAATATAATATGGATTTCTTTGTTTCATTTTGGGTACCCCAGTTTTTACTAGGTTGAGCAAGTAATGCACTACTCTCTAAAGGTATCAATGTAGCTACTAAATAAGAAAATACGGTTTCTGGAGTACCCTGTAGTCTCATGCAGGATATTCAAATCCACGAGGCTATTAACCAGTTGATTGGCAGGAACATAATTCAGAGAAAGAAGGTCTTGGACTTGTTTGATATTCACCACAGGTGACTGATATAGGTGCATCAATAGCTTACGGGCATTCTCCGCTCTTCTACCGAGCTTTACCAGATTGCTTTCTGTGCTCCTGTGTAGTCTTAAGATGTTCTCAA
>JAQUJJ010000175.1 GCA_028681035.1 Candidatus Cloacimonadota bacterium | reverse complement strand
TCCTTATTGATGTAGTGAAACCAGAGTGGAGGGCCTGGGAAACTTGTAAAGGGGAAAATTAAGAGCTTGGTTTGACAAGACAGCTAACCTTGTTTGATGCGAGCTGCACAGGATTGCAGGCGTCTCGCCTGCAGAAGCTCGAAATTGGCAGTTTTGGATTGCAGGCGTCTCGTCTGCAGAGTTCGGGGCTTGGCGGTGTTGGATTGCAGGCGTCTCGCCTGCAGAGCAGGGAACCTGCTCACTTTTGTCACAACTTTTTGGCAAACTGAGCTGGAGAGGTGCTTCCTTCAAGGCTTGCAGTCTTGTTCGACACGAGACGCAAACGAATCCAGCAACAGCGTGTCTTAGCTCTCTTTTTCACCCCACAAAAAAGCAGCCCCCGTGAGGAGGCTGCTGCATTATCTATGTGAGATAATGTGTTATTGTTGTGTTTTTCTATTTCTGAGTTTGGGAACCTGTATGGTTTCTACTTGTTTCAGGTCTCCAGCATTCTTTGTTGATACATAGTCCTTTGCCATCACGCTGCGCACATAGTCACGGTAGGTGGCAGAGGCTACTTTGTAGAAGGCCTTGGTTTCACCAGCCAATGGTGTGTAGCTGAAGCTATTGGTGTAGATGGTAGATTCAGGAGTTGCGCCAAAGGCATAAGGATCGGTGGATTTATAGAGATTATAGGAATAGGCATAAGGCACCGCATCCCAAGCCAATGTAATGGCTCCGGCATTCTCAGATACCGCCACGTCAGGTGTTGCAGTAGTGAGTACAAGAGTTGCAGGATCCACGTAGAACAGTATGTTCGGCACGTAGGTCGAAAGATATCCAGTTCCGGGAGCACTCTCATCTACAAATTCTGAATCTGCATAGTAGTAACGTGATCTATTCGGATAATTAGGATTATTTGTTACGAAGAATTGGTTATTGGCAACCCAATCGCCTTCCCAGGTTCTACTGGTCCTGATTGCCAGGTTACCACCAGTGTAGGTGAAGGGAGTGATAGGAATGTTAATCTCGTTTGCGCCAACAGGGAAATTCACCATGCCATCGAAGACGAGGGTATAATTTGCCCAAGGTAACCAGCCGGCGCTAAGCGTTGACTGGCTGGTATTTTGCATCCAGATCTGAACCTGCTTGGTTTGCGCAGTAGCGAAATAATTGATATAGGATATCGCTTTAATCGTTCCGGCACTTGCCTGGATCTCACTGGCCAAATACACTGATTCTGCCACGAAATCTTCCCAGTACATATTGAAAGGATATGCTGTGCTTACCCAGGTTGTGGCGGGATCACCTACATACAGTAATTTCATACTGGCAGGATACACGGTTACATCCACAGGGGCGGATACGTTGTTAGTGGCCACCAGGTCACCAGTTGCACTAACCTCTGCATACACAGAGACAATACCGTCTAAGGCAGGAATCCAGCTAAGCTCGTGGCTTGCTGTGCCAGCAGCAAGTATTGGTGCTGAGATTGTTTCCTGATCCAGTACTGCATCACCAACTGCGTTTTTGAGATAGACGGTGTAGCTGGAGATGGTGGTTGCACCAACGTTTGCGACGGTTACCGTCTTAGTAACAGGGGAGCCAACAAAACCAGTGGTTTTGCCACTGAGCCCGGTTACTGCCATATCGATAGCTGCAGGGATGAATATCGAAATATCATCTACTGCAATGTAGTCAATATCAGCATCACTATAGGCGTGCCAACCAAAGTAATAGGTACCGGTAGTGGCTGGTGTGAACGGCACTTGTATAGTTGTCCAATCTGCCTGGAAGAGATTATTGTCATCATAGATCGGAGTATTGGCATTCATTGCCACAATGGTGGGTGCTGAGCCGAAATGTACAGCCAAGGCTTCAGGCACACCATCCCAACCCGGAGCTTTCAGGGCGAAGGAGATGGTGTAGAGCTGGCTGGCCACCATCCTAATCGGCGGAGTAATCATCCAATCATCTTTGTCATCGTAGGAATTGTAATAGACAACAGCACAATTGGGCATGGAATTAGCGTCGACATTAGAAGCTGCTTTCCAGGTATGAGGACCAAACATCGTCCAATTGTTCGGCATAGCTCCTATTGCGAGAGCATCGAAGTTCTCAAGGTAAGCGGGGGGGATAACTATGCTAGGATCGTCTTCGATCTCGAACCAGCTTCCCGTAGGCCAGGCTTCTTCTCCAGGATACGCGGCTGAATAAGCCTCAACTGTCCAGTTGTAGCGATCCAGATAAGCGAATGTCATCCCAGATTGTGGGTTCCCAAGGGGATCTAACGGCGGAGCAGTGGGGTCCAATGATGTTCCCGTGGTGTAAAAGATCGGGCCATTGCCAAATCCATCTTCATCTGTCCACAGGTACACGTTATAGTAATCTGTGGGTCCACTGGAAAGATCGGGTGTCCAGGTCATATTAAACCCGGCTTTGGGCATACCTGTTAAAGCCACAGGAGAGGTGAGGGTGGGAGCAGTAGGGGGGCCTGAGGGGATATTGGCGACAATGACATTATCGATACCCAAGTCAGTCATGGCGTTGGCATAGCTACTCACGCCTCTAAAGCGCAAGTACACAGTACTGGAGGCATAAGCTCCCAGACCAATGATGTTTTCATGCCAAGCTAGGGTATTAGCTGCGTTGGAATGAGTGTACAGAGTAGTCCAAGTTGCCATATCCGTGGAAATATCAACGAATAATGGTTCTAATACAGTATCTGTCCCAATCCAATACTGATAGGTAAGGCGTTTTGGCGTAGCATCAAGTGCGATGGGAGGTGTAATCATACTGTAAGGGTTATACGTTGTGCTGGCAAGATAGCAATACAACCAAGCAAAGGATGAGCCAACTGCGGGTGCAGCGGGACCATGGCTTGCTGCGGCTGCGGCTGCTTTCCAGTGTTGGCTTGCGCCAGCAGCACCTTCGGTCACTGTCCAGTTCGCGGGCAATGTGCCAGCGGGAACTTCAAAACCTTCGATGTAAGGGAAGATAGAGATGGTAGGATTGGAGATGGTGGTAAAGGTCCAGGGAGTGACGCCGGTAGCATTGCCACCAACGGAGTTCCAAGGAGTCACTGTCCACCAATATTCGGTGCTGTAAGCCAGGATGGGCAGAGGACCATAGGTCGTGGCCATTCCGTTATCAAAATTATCCACGATAGTGGTAAAGGGACTCTGTGTTCCATAGGACACAAAGTACTTCTCTACTATACCACCGCCACTGGTCCAGCTAAGGGTGGGATTAGTTGCAATCCCGGTAACGCCAGTAGGTGTGGGTGCTACCAAAACAGCAGGTGAGGGAGGATTTGATGCGGAAGCAAATGATGCGTTCAGCACAAAGTCAACTCCATTAGGTGTGGGCCAGTTATCCACTATAATGTAGTAGGTTCCAGCAGCAACAGTCACCGAGGAAATTGTTGCAGTAGTGTTGGCAGTAGTCGCCGTACCCAAAACAGTGGCTGGGGAAGCGAGGCTGGGAATAGTGTTAACCAGGAATACTCCCAAATACTGGTAGGTAGTATTCCCAACTGGATTAGCTACGCTCACGGTTAAAGCACCGAGAGTAGGCACTGTGACTTTCGCCACCCAGTCATATCCACCGTGGTAACTGCTGCTCGTGCCGGCAAACATAGCTGATGTATAGTCGTCAGCGAAGCCAACAGTGGTACCTGCGTAGTCAACTATGGGTAAGGTAGCGACATAGGGGTTCTCGCAGATCTCACCGACCTGAGATGCAACACCAGTACCTGATACTACGATCGAGGAGTTATTACGGGTATCGCCAATCAGCAGGTTGGCAGTCAGCGCGCCTGCGGCTGTGGGTGTGAAGATCACATCGAAGGTTACGGGAGCGGCAGCAGGATTGAGGGTGATCGGGAAGGTGGGCAGAGTGCCCAATTGGAAGTTTGTATAGTCATCCAAGGCAATACTGCTTACATCAAAGGCAGCCCCACCGGTATTGCTAAGGCTTACCGTTACTCTCTTCTGCACGCCCACATAACTGCTTCCACAAGCCACAGGGCTGGGGTTAACAACTAATACTCCGTTTAGAGGAATGTCACCAAACATCATTTTGATATTGGCGATTCCGGCAACAAGCGTACCTGTGCCAGGAGAAGCGGGATTGTAGGCTGCTGTATCATTCTGCAAACGCAAGCCTCTGTTGGCAACAAAACTGGTGCCAAAGAACTTCGCAGAACTTCCATCATCCCCAGTAGTTGTCTCGTTAACGGCAATTACGAGGTTGTTGATATTGTCATAGACAAATGGTGCATTCAGGGTAATTTCAATCCATCCGGGAGTGGCAGGAATCGTAACGACACCGCTGAATACTTGGGACATATTTGCATAAGGGACCCAATCTGTAGTGCTGGCAAAGGCAGTCTTATTAGTATGCCCCATGTAAATAGTCCAGTCCTTACTGTTGGTTCCTGTGGCAGAGCCGTTCCAATTGTAATACAGCTTCTCTATCCGCTTTCCGGAGATATTGATCTCACTTTGCAGATACAGGGTTTGCGAATAGTTATAGCCATAATAAGGATTCAAGGGCAGGTTTAGAGTGGTAATACCGCCATCTCCAATCGCTGCACCCGTAATCGTGGTGAATTTCCAAGTGGGCGAAGCGGGCGATGAACCGATTTCATTCTTTGCTACTACATTCCAGTAGTAATCGACGCCTGCGACGAGGGTCGGAGCGAAAGACGTGCCTGTCTGTTCAAAACTTGCCAGAGGAGGCGTGGAGGATACGCCAAAATAAACGTCGTATTTTGTAACGTCAGACCCACCTGCTGTGGGCATCCAGCTTAACTTATCACTGGTAAAAGCAGAGCCATTGTTGGCAGGGGCTAACAAGGTGGGAGCCAGAGGTGCGGCAGTATTGGCAAATACAAATTGCGCTCTTGCTATCGTCGCCGTTCTGCTTGATGCAGTTGGAGGTGTGGCAGGATTTGGATTCGTGCCATCGCTATAGTAATATATGCCGGTATTAGTTCCGCTCGTGAAAGCACCCCAGCTCATGGGTGCAAAGCCTGAGGCATTCTCATCAACCGCCACGATCAGGTTATTGACGTTATCGTAGGGGAAGGCGTTGTTGAGGGTAATCTCCATCCAGTTATTTGCCAGAGGAACCATTGAGGATACATCACCGATAAAAACCTGTGTAAGGTTTGCCAGTGGTTCCCAATCAGTTGTAGTAGCGAAGGTCGTCTTGGTGGTGTGACCCATGTAGATGACCCAGTCTTTACTATTGGTAATCGTGCCAGAAACATAATAGAAACGTATTTTTGTGATATCTCCAGCTTTATTAATTTGGGCTTGAGTATAGATCTGCTGACTGTAACTGTAACCATAATTACCGGTAATTGGCATGTTACTGCTGGTGGCAGTGCCCGAGCCAACCGTTACGGTATCGGCAAAAGCTATCCCTAAGATCGCTAATGCGCAAAGTAGGATTATTATCTTCTTCATATCAGAATACTCCTTATTAGATGTAATTCTATTGAAGGGTTATTGATCTTTATTAGGCGGTAAATAGCCCTCCATGGCGCAATGAAGCGCGTTGGGGCGATCTACCAGATTTAATCATGATGGTTGGCTTGATTGTCAGTTCATGTAAGAACTGCATTAGATACAAATGGAGTTGCTGGCCGAGTGGGCTGCAATCCTCTTGATTTTGAAGGGTTTGGGATAATGTGAAGCGATTCCGGGGGCATAATTCCTGCTGTTTAGGTGATAATGTGCGACGATTATTACTCAGAGTGCAGGCGCTATGGTGCCGGGCAATGCTTCGGGATGGGAATTGGTATTTTTGATTGTTAGTGATAGTGTGGAAATCTGTCAACATGAAAGCAGACCTCATCTGTCCAGAGCTGCGGTAAATATGCTCTAAATACTTGTTTGACAATGAGTAGTCAAAACAATTACAGCAAGAGTCAACTTTCAAAAAAACTCCTTTGGCTTTGGCCGGTGGCGCTGAAAATATCCATGATCCGGGCATTTTACCAGTGCAGCTTGGGACAATCTCCCATCCGCTAAGTGCAAGTGCTATAGATACACTACAGGCGACTAAGGAGGGTCTTTAGCTTACATAAGCAAAATATATGAAGAGCAGAAAAACTGTCAAGCTTTAAATTGGGTTCTCACATCCCCCCGTTTTTTAAACAGGGTATGATAAGTTGGTTTCCTTCTTGCCATTTCCCTTTGTAAGGATCAATATTGTACCTTGTCACAGAACTAAAACAAGTCTCAATGAGCATGGATAAT
>JAQUJJ010000043.1:6882-26230 GCA_028681035.1 Candidatus Cloacimonadota bacterium | reverse complement strand
CAAATTCACAAAGAGCTGCCACAGATATTGAATGCTCTATCAAACCGTGCATGTAATTGTGATGCCATCCTTTAGCGGCAGGAGCATCCAAGTATCGGGCAAAAAACTCTTTGTCATCAAAGATCAGGTGCAACAGTTTATTTAGATGTGGCTGCTCTATCTTGTCTATGAAGGCAAAGAAACGCTCTGCAAGGACTTCTGGCTCTATTTTACTGCGCACCAGAAAATCCCCAATCGCATATTCAGATTTATCGGCAAAGCGTACTTGGGTAATTGAAATCTGAGTCTGCCCCTTAAAGTTCACCACATTACCTTTGATTTTAATAACATCCCCTGCATCAAAAGTATCGGATGCTTTCTTGGCATCTTTCCATACATTGGCAGATATAGAGCCGCTACGGTCTTGCAGTTTTAGCCTAAGGTACTGCTCGTTTTTACCGTCTCTTAGTTCCTTTTCGGCAACTAAATAAAAGGCAAGAATCTCTTCACCCACTTTCAGGTGAAGCTCGGAAATGGGAGTTTGGTTATCCATAATAATCTACTTTATAACGCTTATTTTGATTGTTTGTTTTTGCAATCCATCCAAGGATTCACTTTTGATGAAGTATAGCCCAGAAGATGGAAACATATTTGTTGGCATATCTGTCCCTCGTACAAAATCTGTAGCATGCCAGATACGTTGACCTCTGATGTTATACACACTTATATTGCCATGAGCAGGCATTCCTATTAGTTTTAATGAGTTTCCTAGGCGAAGGGGATTGGGAAATGCAGTTAAAGAAATCTGGGGAACCATCTCCTCATCCACTAAAGCAGTAGTAGTTAAAACAAAGGTTGCATAATTTGCATAACGGACAACTCCACCTTGCGTAGCTTGTAGCCAATAGTATATGCGGTAGTTAGCCTGTAACTCTTCAAAGCTAAGATTAATCAAACTCATGTTATAGGTTTTATTGCTTACCGAACCATAGTCCATTGAACTGTTTATGGTGTCGGCATACGCTATCCATCGGTCAAAAACGAAACGTTGCTGCCCATTGAAGCTAGCTTTTTTGAAAACACCTACGAAAAAGCGGGAATTCATGGCAGGATTTAGCGTGGGAACTGTAAATACTCTGGTGTTAGTATTGGAAAGCTGAATCTTGATAGAAAGATTAGCACTCTCTACTGCATCCTCAAGAACACAGCTCGAGCTACTGATAAAGCTCCTGTTCAGTTTAGCTTTATCCACGGCTGCTTGGTACTTGCTTAAATAGTCTGCTGCGTTGTAACCAATTATGCGTTCTTTACCAAGTATCGCAGTTGTGGGCATCGCATTGAACCCATACCAAGTAAAACGCTGGTAAGCTCCCAGGTTGGATAGGCTATCTGAAAGGTTTGCATAATATAATAGTGAATGAAAGCTTGGTTGAGCATAATTATCTTGTGCTTCACATATGGTTGAGGTGGTATTATAGCGGATAAAATTCTCCACAGGAACAATGGGATAACTATATGAATACACCGAGCAATATTTGGAAACCGTGTTATTGCTAAGGGTGGTATCCGATTCTGCCACCATCACGGAAGATAAAGTAGCTTGCATTCTTAGCTGCATCGGAGATGAAGGCAAGGTTATAATAAAATCCTGATAACCCGGTGCTAAAACCTCCAACAGACTTCTGGGCTGTATTGTTTCAGTGATTATGATAGTTCGGTTAACACTATAATCTACAGTGGGAGCAGTAATCTCTAATTCAATTTGCGCATCCGATACAGGAACATCAGAATGGTTGTAGATGCTGAAGATTGGTTTTACTGTTTCTCGGGGACGCAAGGTTCCTGAGAGATCGAAACTGACAAGCTGTAAATCAGGTGTATTTAAGTTAAAATTACCAAGCAAACCAAAGAGCAATTCGCAGTTAAAACCTGCTAAGGAGAAATTCTGGAAGTAGGGAGTTATAGCATTTGTGTTTAGGTAATAACTATGGGTTCCATCCCCAGCGGAAGCAGCTACAAAACGGTCTTGGAAATTAGTGCTATAATCCACCACCAACCAAGCAACTTCAGCTTGCACTGTGATAGGGAAAGAGATATCCTGCATATTGCGAACAACGGCTACTTTTGCAGAAGTAATAAGCTGTGAAGGCATTGAATTCGCATCACTGTATAGCGAAACCTTAACAGAATCCCCTATGTTAGGAAAGTAAATCCGTGCACTCTGGATGGAAAAACTGCAATTGCTAACACCTGGATATGCAGAGCGGAAGTTAAACCTTACTGCCCACTTATTCGAACCATATAAGTAGAAGTCCGTAGTTCCACTGTTATGGCTAAAATAGCTCTCGCGACACTGCTCTGGAATTACGCTATCACCACTCGCTGGCACCATAACTACTTGGCTATCCAGGGCATATGCGAGCAAAGTGGCGGCAAAGAATAGAAGCAATAACAAAGTATGCTTGATTTTCACAATACACCTTCGTTTATGATGCTTCTTGCCTTAGATAAATCCAAGTTCATGGCAGCAATAAGCTCTTCCACCTTGCTAAACATTCTTTCCTCCCGCAGGTAACGGATTAGTTCCAGCTCCATATCACTGTTGTAAAGGTCTCCCGTATAATCTAGTAAATAGGTCTCAACTTCTACAACTCCATCGGTTTTCACAGTTGGGCTGCTGCCGATATTTGTCAACCCAAAATAAGAACCTGCTGAAAGATGGACTTTACTTAGATAGATACCTTCGCATGGAATTAGTTGGTGCGCATGCGAAAGGACGAGATTAGCTGTGGGAAATCCGAAACCTTTCCCCCTGCCAATGCCATGCCCGATGGTGCCTAACAACCTGTATGGTTTGCCTAAAAGTTGGTTTGCCATAACTATATCTCCCTTGTCCAACAGCTCGCGTATCATACTACTACTTATCGGCATGCCGTTGGATTGCAGGGGTGGCACAAATTCCACATCATAGCCATACTCATCTGCATGCTTGATGAGAAACTGGTAGTCACCTTCCCGTTTGTAGCCGAAATGTGAATCATATCCCATTACTATCACTTCTGGATGCCAAACAGGGATAATATACTCAGTTAGAAACTGTAAGGCTGGTGTGGAGGCTAGCTCCTTATCAAATTTAAGTAGTTCTACCACGTCTATACCATAATCTGATAATTCACGCACCTTTAGCATGGGTGGGCACAATATCCTGGGTTTGGCATGTGCCTTCAAAGTAAAGGCAGGATGGTCTGTGAAGCTTAATACAACACTCCGTAAATCCTTTTCCTGGGATAGCTCCAGCATACGGCTTAGCAGCTTTTGGTGTCCAAGATGGATACCGTCAAAATTGCCAATGGTAAGAACGCTTTTTTGCTTCATATCAGTACTATAATGGGATGGATGCTATCAATACTTACTTCCCCGATGGCGAGGAGCTTGTTAGTGGTATTGTATAAAGCACAGGTTGGATTTGTAATCTGTATGTCACTTGGAATAGCAATATCACCTCCATTAGAAATACACTTCTCTTGAACATCATCCAGTTCTAAAGAAGTGAGCCTGCTTAAGACTTGTCTGGGAGAGATAAGGGACTGTTTCCAGTTATCGGGATTTAGTGCCTCGAGCGTTACTGCTTTTTCAATACTTGTTACCCCAATAGATTCTCTACGCAATTGGATAGTGTAGCCTAAGGTGCCTATCTGCTGTGCAAGCCATTCGCTTAAGCTTCTAATATAGGTGCCTTTAGATACAGTGCAGCGGTAGCTTAACTGAGAAACATCGTTAATGATGCTCCCATCCTCCCAAGCTATAAGCTGAAAAACACTTATCTTAGTAGCTCTGATAGGCATATCCATCTCCACCCCACTGCGTGCAAGAGTGTATGCTCTAGTGCCATTCAGCTTGATGGCGGAATAAGCAGGTACAGGTAATTCACTAAGTGATAATGCTGTTTGTTGGACTTGTTCTGGGTCTATCAATTGGCTTGGAACGTCTGCTGTTTTAATAATAGTTCCTTCTGTATCGCCGGTTTCGCTTTGTGCTCCCAGTTGAATCGTGGCATAATAAGCCTTTTCCTCCGATTCAACGTATTTCGCTAAGCGTGTGTAAGAGCCAATACAGCAGATTAGCAAGCCCGTTGCAAAAGGGTCGAGTGTGCCACAATGCCCTATTTTTCTTATCCCTGTTATTCTTCTTAAGCGTCGGATTACATCAAATGAAGTTATCCCTGCTGGCTTATCAATAGCAATGAATCCAGAGCTTTCACTAGCTGTGCTGTTCATATTCCTTCAGTGCTGCCTCAAAATCTGAGAGTAGCAAAGCTTTAATATCCTCAAGATTACCTTCAATAGTACAACCAGAGGCTTGTCTATGCCCACCACCACCGTAACGGATAGCTATTCTATTTACATTCAGATTAACCGACCTCAAGCTTAGCTTGTATAAGCCCGCTGCATCTTCGCGAAAGTACACGATAGCATCAAGCCCATTTACGCCCTGCACCCAGCGTGTGATATTCATTACGCTATCTGGGTTTAGCTTATTGCGCTGCATCATTTCCAGTGTGGAAACCATAGTAAGTACTTTACGGTTGAAGTGAAGTTCAATGGTTGCCAAAGTCTCCCCCACATAGCGCATTTCCTCGGCAGAATGGTTCAGAAAATACTCTTTGTACAATACATGGGGCTTTATCCCTAGGTCACATAAATCCGCAGAAAGCTCATACACCGCACGGTTAGTATTTGCGTTAGCAAAGTTATTGGTATCGTTCAGGATCGTGGTATAGATACAATCTCCCACATACTTGCGGTTCACTTCAGAGAGAGCTAGTATTTGGGATTTCAATAGTTCATAGATGATAGCACCAACAGACACATAAGCAGGTTCTATGTAAGCGATATCGGCTTTTATAGGATTGTTCTCCACCACATGATGGTCTAATAATATCGTTGATGTTGCTACTTTTACTAGACCACTTCTTTCTCCAAGTCGGTCGTAGCTATTGCAATCTAAGATAAAGAGCAAGTCTATCGTAGGTTTTAATGAGGCAGAATATGTTTTTACTTCACTTCCATCCATTAAATAAGCATAACGAGAAAGGTCATCATCATCAGTGTAAATAATACTCTCTTTGCCTAAGTCTTGCAATATCCTTTGCAGGGCTAACGCAGCACAAAAGCCATCTCCATCAGGGTTAACATGAGTGGTAATGGTGATGTTTTGCGCAGTGTCAATCGCTAACAGTATATCTTGAGTAATTCTATTCATCGTATCCTTTGGATAAAAAAATCGCCACAAAGGGCGATTCATTGTTTATCTACAAGCCTGGTGCTGTTAAGAGAAGGAACAAAGACTCTATTAGTCTTCGTTATCTTCATCATCCTCGAAATCTTCGTAATCATCTTCTTCCTCGTCAAAATCGAAATAATCATCATCATCCAGATAATCGTCTATGTCGATATCCGGATCATAATCGGCATCATCACTATAATCATCTTTTAGGGTGGCGAGGAGGGTATCCATCTTCTCTGCGCGCTCTTCTGTCTCGTCGTAGAAGAAGGACAATTCCGGAATAGTTCTCATAAGTTGCGCTCCTGCAATTTGTTTTTTTAGAAAGCCTGATGATTTTATCAGCAGTTCTTTGATTTTATCATGACTGGCATGGTTGTTAAAATGAGAAAAATACAATTTAGCATAACGTAGGTCTTTCGCCAAAACAACCTCGGTAATCTGTACCCAGTTAAGCTTGGGGTCATTCATCTTTTGAGTAAGAGCTATATTGAATAGCTTTTTTAGCTCTTCCTGTAATCTTGGAATGCGGAAAGACTTCATTGCAGCTTCTTGCTAACCTCTTGGATTGTATATGCTTCCAGCACATCGCCTTCTTTAATATCTGCAAAGGTAGCAAGAGACAAGCCACAATCTGTTCCAGCGCGTACTTCTTTCACATCGTCCGAGTAATGTTTTAAAGATGAAAGGCTATCCTCGATAATCATAACATCATTGCGATAGAGCCTAACTTTACACTTCGCTTGAATAACTCCACGATCAACCTGGCAACCAGCTATCGTGCCAAGTTTTTTAATCTTGAACACTAGCTTAACCGTAGCCGAGCCAATAACGGTCTCTGTATATTCCGGTTTAAGCATTCCCTCAAGAGCACTACGTATATCATCTATAGCATCATATATAACTTGGTACAGCTTTATCTCAACGCCTTCATCTTCGGCAAGTTTCCTTGCTAATTGGCTGGCACGAACATGGAAACCCAAGATAATGGCATCTGAGGCTGAAGCCAGCGAAACATCTGCTTCATTGATTCCGCCAACACTTTTATGAATAATGTTTACGCTCACTTCACTATTAGATATCTTTTGGAATGAATCTGCAAGTGCTTCCGCCGAGCCATCTGTATCGGTTTTCAAGATGATATTCAAAACGTTAATCTCTTCTTCTTTAATGCGGGCGAAGATGTTTTGCAGGGAAGACTTATTCTGATATTTCTCTCGTTCAAGGCGTATCTGTTGACGCTCGGTACTAATGCTTCGGGCAGTCCGCTCGCTATCTACCTGATTTAGCATATCTCCTGCTTTAGGAGCATCGGACAATCCATATATCCTAGCTACGTCGGAAGGATAAAGAACTTTAATTTCCCCCCCACGTTCATTTTCCATCTTACGAATCCTACCGTGGACAGCACCGCAAACAACGATGTCTCCGCGATGAAGAGTTCCCTCTTTCACAAGAACTGTAGCGGCAGCACCCATGCGTGGGTCTTTCTGGGATTCTATAACAATTGCCGAGCCAGGAACTTCCTGCTTCGCCTTTAAATCTAGCATTTCCGCAGTAAGCAGAATAACTTCGATTAGGTTTAAAATTCCTTCGCCTGATACTACTGATGTTTTACACCAGGGAATATCTCCACCATATTGTTCCAGATAAACTCCCATATCCAATAGCTGAGCGACAACTCTGTCTATGTTGGCTTGGGGAAGGTCTATTTTATTAATGGCAATAACTAAGGCAACGCCGGCAGCTCTTGCATGGTCTATAGCTTCTTTAGTTTGTGGTTTCACACCTTCGGTAGCTGCAACAACTATTACGGCTATATCGGTTACGTTAGCACCACGAGCACGCATAGCTGTAAAAGCCTCGTGACCAGGAGTATCCAAGAAGGTTATCTTATGTTTGTTTACTTCAATCTGGTATGCACCAATGTGTTGGGTGATACCTCCAGATTCTCCTGCTACGATATTGGCATTTCTAATATAGTCCAATATGGAAGTTTTACCATGATCCACGTGCCCCATGATTGTTACTATCGGAGGTCTGGATTCATCAGTTACATCGCTATACAATTCACGTTCTTTATCTATTATGTCAACACCAAACTCGTCTTCGAAACGGAATTCCACCTTGAATTCATCGCATATCATTTCTAAAGAATCCTTGTCCAGTCGTTGGTTCATGGTTACTAATTGCCCCATCACGAAGAACTTGGATATTATCTCCGAAGGGGACACATTCATTATCTTTGCCAGTTCGCTTACCGAGGTATATTCACGAATAACAATTTCGCTACCCCTATCAACAACACTTTGAGCTTCGCGATGGTATTTCTTGCGTTTGGAAGTCTTCTGCAATGTTTTCTTGATGTTGCGGGAAATGGCAGCTTCATCTATTTCAGCAGGTTCGGCAATACTCTGTTTACTCTTCTTGGTGCTGGTTATCAAAGCTTTCTTATGCTTACTTTTGTCTCCAAGCTCCTCGTGATTCACCTTCACTTTCCCAAATTGCTTCTGCTCAAGAGGTTTTTTCAATTCTGGAGTAGCTACTGCCAAAGGCTTTTGAGGTGGAGTACTATCAGGACGCTTGCGGTAGTCCTGAGTAGGTCTGCGATTATCGGGTCTCTGCTGTTGTTGAGGGCTGGCACTGGGACGATGTGTACTTGTCCTTGGGGGCGGCACTGCCTGTTTATAAGGAGTTCTGCGTGTAGTTGAATCAGGCTTGGTATCCAGAAAAGACTTTGGTCTTTCAATGATTGGCTGTTGAGGCTCATCAGCTTTTGGATGAGTTATTTGGCTTTTATCGGCTTTAGCAGCTTCTTCATCTGGAGTTTTACTCTCATGGGGGACAGGTACCTGGACTATAGAATCCTGCTCAGCGGCGATATCTTGGTAAGTTTGTTCTTCGGTTTTTTCGGCTTGTGGTGGAGCTTCCTCTAGTTTGGCTTTAGCGGCATGACGCATTTCTATTAGACGTTTTCGGTCTTTATCTGCACGCTTTTCTGCATCAATCTGTTCATTGTATTTCTTGCGGATTTTTTCCGCAACTTCTGCTTCGATGAAGCTCATGTGGCTTTTAACAATCACACCCAAATCTGCAAGGTGCTTTTTTAACGCCATTGTGCTTATCTTCAGCTCTTTGGCAAGGTCATGAACACGTATCTGCAAAGTTTCCTCCACTATGCTTCTGCCTTCCAATATTCAATAATCTTGGTGGCAAAATTCTTATCGCTAATCCCAAAAACTCCCGTTATCGGCAGCCCTAAGGCATAGCTTATCTCTTTCTGGCTTCCCGTTTCGATGATTTTAACCGGGCTCGGGTTACTGCTATTTATCTTGTACAAGTTGTTCTTAGTACGCTCAGACGTATCTTCCGCCACTATCAACAACCGCAATATATGATGATTCATCCCACGTACACAGGCATCCAGTCCGGAAACCATTTTACCTGCTTTGCGTGAGAACTGCATTAAATTCAATATCTTAACGTTCATAATCAAAACGCCTTTATTCTTTTCTGATAACGCTTTCGCCACTTATCCAAGCCGGCAAAACACTCCGCATCTCGGCATAAATAGTACTTGCGTATCTGTAAAATTCGCTGGATATCGAACACAATTCCAACGTTCATGATATAAAAATTCAACAGCCCTTTCTGGTCAACCTTTTTTTTGCACACCACACAGGTGCGCAGGGCTTGATGATCAGCATGGCTATTTTTATTTGGCATCAAAAATACTTCGCTGCTTCTTTAAGACGTTCAGCCGTTTTCTGACCAAGACCGTCAAGGTTACAAAGCTCATCAACAGATGCCATAAAGATATCCTGTACACTGGTGTATCCTGCATTGCGCAGGGATTCCGCAATTTTCGGAGTAACTCCATCAAGTTCCGTGATATGGCTGATAGTACGGCGTTCCTTTGCCATCTTTTCTTCAAACTCGGCAGTCGTGTAAATATCTATCTTCATGCCGATAAGTTTGGCGGCAAGCTTCACGTTCTTACCTTGTTTGCCGATAGCCATCACTTTGTCAGCTTCTTCCACAATCACGCTGGCGGCATGGTTGCGCTCTATTATTACTCTTTTCACGCCACTCACGCCGAGGGCATTCTCTACCATCTTTTCAATATCTTCGGTATAAACAACAATATCTATCTGCTCTCCGTGCAGCTCTCTGCGAATGGAATCAATACGTGTACCCTTAGGTCCCACGCATGCCACTACGGGATCGATCTTCGGGTCGCTGGTCTCAAGCTCCACCTTTGTGCGAATACCGGGTTCTCTTACTATCTTTCTAATCTTCAAGCTTTCGTTGTATATCTCCGGAATCTCCGCTTCGAATAGTCTTTTCACAAATTCCGGATTGGTGCGGGAAAGCACCATGGTTACTCCGCCACCGCTGGCGCGAATGTTTACTATGTATGCCTTAATATTGTCACCCACACGGTAGTATTCGTTCTCTATTTGCTCATCTAGCGGTAGCAAGGCATCTGTGTAACCAATATCAACTCGGTAGCCGCCGTTGTTTTCATCTATGGCTTTAATCTTACCGGTAACAATAGTATGCTTTTGCTTGTTGAAATCATTCTGAATCTTTTCATCTTCCAGACGGCGGATTCTATCCTGAATTATCTTCTGCGCGGTTTTCACCAGTTTCGGCTCAAATTCATGTAGAGCCATGGTTCTCTCAATATATTGTCCAAGAGCGGCTTGCGCATCAAATTCACTGCGGGCATCACCAAGGGATATCTGCCCCACACCTTCTTCAAGTTCCACAACAAGACAGTTGAACTTGGCTTTGATACTCCCGCTAATTTCGTCCACAAACACCTGTAACTCAGCTTCTGGAGCAAGTTTCTTCAATAATGTAGTTGTAACAGCTTCAACAATTATCTCCTGTATTGCGACCGGGTCTAATTGCTTTATGGCAGCCAGTTTTGTTAAGGCTTCCAGAATGTTAGCACTCATTCTTGTTCTCTCCCTTTCGGAATATCTAAATACACGGTCTTTGCACGTGTGATTGCTTTATAGGCAATCTCCACCATTACCCCGCGGTCATCCAGCTTAATAGTATCCTGATTAACTTCTAAAAGAGTTCCCATCGTGGATTTCTTTTCTTCGTCATCATTCCATTGTACAGCAACTTTCTCGTTGATAGCACTTACATAATGACTCTTCAGTTTAAGCGGACGCTCTATTCCCGGTGAGGACACTTCCAAGTAATACCGTTCCGGGATGAGATCAAATGTTTCCAATTCTTCGCCCAAAGCTCTGCTAAAAGCAGCACACTCATCCAGCAACACCCCACCAATCTTGGTAAGATACACAGTGATAATACGTCCTTTGCCGGACATTTTTTCGTCTATGTCATAAATTGCTAAGTGCATTTCTTGGCATATTTTCTTGGCGATCTCTTCGATTTGAACCCGGTAATACTCCATCTGATCCTCATTTCTTTATTAACTGCCGAAAGCTCTCAAAAACTCCCGTCTGCATGGGACACCCAATTTACCTCAAAAAAAATAGCTATCCAATGTAGCTATTTGTATCTGTGGCAACTGCTGCCATCTCTGTCTAGCTGACAGTATCGCCAGCTTCTACGCTTAAGGACATCTTTTCCCTTGCCCCGTTTAAGTCAAGCAAAAACTTGTAAACTATGCTTTTGATTTATACAATCGGCGACGACATCTTCCGCTAAAAACCTCACTCATTCCCACTTCGCCGATTTATGAGTTAAAATACAAACCTCGTTTCTTAGTTTTTTTTGACTTATACAATCGGCGACGACATCTTCCGCTAAAAACCTCACTCATTCCCACTTCGCCGATTTATGAGTTAAAATACAAACCTCACTATTCCCATCCTGCATTTTAACTCACAATTACGCTGTATAAAACTGGTATTGCCTCATCTCAAAGCTACTCGCAGCGTAATTGTAAGTCAAAACTTCTCCCTTGCTTGAATTGCCCTATCATTGCCCACTCATTGTCCATGATAAGGGCAATGGGTGGGCAATGATAGGGCAATAGTAGCAAGTATCATAATGACATATCGCCTCGGCTGTCACTACACAAGTTCACACAAGGGCGTGTGGAGTTACAAATCCAAGTCTGGAGACGCTACCTCCATTCCCTCTTCAAACTTACCACCAAACTTAACGGAGGCAAGAACTACAGCCGACCACCAACATTACATAAAGCACACACATCAGCCTTTTTACTCCTCAACACCAAAGATACTCTCTTTTACTCCAAGCTGTTTAGCTGCAACAAACTGTGGACTAACTTTTTACTCACTCAACACCCAAGATACTCTTTTACTCTTTTACTCTTTGTAAATCTTTTCTCCGTACTCAGTTTATCTGTTTTTCCCTCCAACACCCAAGATACTCTCTTTTTCTCTTTTTCTCTTTTTCTCTTTTACTCTTTTACTCTTTGTTAAAATATCCAAGACATAGGAGGTTTAGCTTAACTTGACTGAAGCCTTGCCTTCGCTACCGATAATGAAAGTGTGTCCTGAAGTCCAGTGTGCCGTTAAGATATAGGTGGACATATGATTAGCATAGGCACAAAGAACTCCAGACACAAATCATCTCTTATTCTCATTCTCTCTTTTACTCTTTGTAAATCTTTTCTTCGTACCCAGTTTATCTGTTTTTCCGCTCTAACAGCCTAACACTCCAAAACCAGCCCCTCTTTTTAACTCATAAATCGGCGAAGTGCAAAATAGTACCCCTTGCATCCCAAGATACAGTCGCCGATTATATAAGGCTCTCTTTCAAATCGAGTGGATTAGTAGTATTTTCAGGAGCTGCATGCGTCATTTTCAGGAGCTGCATGCGTCTCGCATGGACAAGTTTGATAGGCATCACACTTATAAGGTATAACATAAAAGGCAAGATGCCTCTACCCCAATACAGGCGAGACGCCTGTAACTCCACTATGCTTCTCTTCCAAGCAAAGCAAGTTGCGTAATTATATTTCATCATTACAGAAAACTGATTCAAAATCTACCCACTCGCTATGAAAGTGAGCCTTATATAAGTCAAAAAAAAAGACCCAGCCGAAGCCAGGTCTTTCTTAAATCAGGGAGTAAGTTCTTTATCTCACTTGCTTAAGCTCTCTCCAGAGTAGCCCTCACAAGCGAAGCTATCACTTTATCTATTTCATCAATACAGCTTTACGAGTAAAGCTATCTTTTCCTGCCTGCATTTTGATATAATAGATACCGGTGGAGCATTCACGTCCGTTATTATCTTTACCGTTCCAGACCAATCTGTAGCTGTTGGCAGCTTTAGTACCTTCAGTAAAGGTACGCACAATCTGACCACGAGCATTGTAAATGTTGATATTTACATCTGCTGCTTTGGCAAGACCGTAGCTGATGGTAGCGGTAGGATTGAAGGGATTGGGATACACGTTGTTCAGCTCGGTAACCTTAGGAATACCGGGGGTACCGGGATTGATGGTATTATCAAAGTAAATGGTAGAGGAATTGGAGAAGGAAGAACTTCCGTCCATTTCCGCAATCTGTAACCAATAATAGTAAGTACCAGCTTCAGTTAAGGTGTTATCTGTGAACAGATACTGCTGTTGCTGAGATGTATTGGTGGGGTTGATAAGAGCGCTTACTTGCACTGCATTTGCCACAACATTATCGTTACTACGGAAAATGTAGAAACCAGTTAAGCTGGTTTCAGTTTGTGTAACCCACATGATGTTTACATAGTTCTGAGCATTTAGCACAGCGGAGAAAGATGATAGCTCTACTGGAAGAGGTTCATCTTCAGTTTTTCTAGATACTTCGTTAGAACTATCGCTGGTGCCATAAGTATTGTAAGCCCGAACTACATAGTAATAAGTAGTTCCTGGATCAAGACCTGAAACATTGTAGGTGGTAACATTGCTGACATTAAGATTTTCGTATCCGCTTACGAAAGTACTTGATGTACCGCCACTCATTGTGTGTGAACCGAGATAACTAACTGTATCTTGAGCATAGTTATCCCATTCAGTAGTAAGGGTTGGGAAGCTACTTGACGGATTTGCCGTAACACCGCCGGTGACAGTGCTTTTGCGAACTAAGGTAGTATTAACCGCCGAAAGAGGCGAAGAACCCCAATCTGAACCAGGATCATACCCTATACAACCAAAAATATCAACATATGAACTTGAAGAGTCTTTATACAAACCAATAGTGTCGTCACCATTGAAGTTAACTGCTGTGTTATCTGTAGCTGTAACTCCATTTGGTAAGGTTAAGGCAGCATTACTGTTTTGGTATACAATACATGCGCCATTGGCAAGAGTGCCGGAAAGTTGATTGTTGATATAGCTAGCTCCATTTTCATCTTGCCCATTAGGCATCAAACGAAGATAATAATCGCTCAAATCGACTGAACTTCCTGTTCCATTAAATATCTCGATATACTTATTGCTGGCACTTCCCTCTATATACTCAGATATGAACAGGTCAGTTGCATTCGCACCAGTGGTTTTGGTATATACATCAAGTCTATATCCCGTAGCACCTGATACAGCTTCCCAATTTGCAGTAAAACCATCAGTTGCCACATTTGTAGCTGCCGTGGCTGTAGTTTCTTCAGGAGCTGGAGGTGAGGTTACACTACCACTACAAGTAACATTTACAGTTGTAGCTCCACCACCAGCATTTGAGATGGTCTCAGAATTGTAAGTACCTATCTCTAACCCAGTTTTAAGTCTCACATAGATAGTCGTACTTGCTAAGGTAGCACTTGAATAGGCTACTGTTTTGCTTGCTGCAAAACTTGAGTTATCAGTAGATACCTCATAATTGGTAGATCCGGTTATCGTTATATTAGCAGGGAATCCTGTAAGATTGGCTCCGGATAAAGTATAACTTTGTGAAGTAGAAGTACTGCTGCCATATTCGTAGGTGAAACCAGTGAGGGCATCAGGGTCAACGGTCATAGACGGAGTACTGCCAGAAGAAACGGTAATAGAATAGGTAGGGAAAGTAAGTGGACCAGTATTATTTTTATAGTACTTATCACTGTCGTTGAACAATGCCAATAACGCAGTTTTAGTGCCTGAAACTGTAACTGATGTTTGTGAAGTTGTTCCGTTGGCAAAGTAAGCATTGTCAATTTCTGTTGTCGATGTTGTCATCGCAGCAGAAGCACCAGATAAAGCAGTAGGGATATCTGAAGTGTTACTGTTGCTTCCCCAAGCAAAACTCTCAATTGAGAAACCATACAACCACAATGATGAACTATTTGTAGATGGTGCGGTATTGCCTTCATAGGCGAGTATTTGGTCACCAGAAGCAGACAGATTGAAACCTGAGCTTGTGGTTACAGATCCGGTTGAGGCAGAATATGTAGTTCCTAAAGTCAACACAATCACAGAGCCAGCACTAACGGCAGATGTGTGAGACCATTCTATAGTGCCTTCACCAGATCGCCAAGCCTCTGTTGAAGCATTCCAAGCGTTGTCTGTGAAAGAAATAGTTGTGTTTGCAGGTATGCTTGTTAGAGCTACGAAAGCAAAGCTCTTTGTGGTGTCTGTATTTACGCCGATTATAGCTATGTCACCAGCAGTTAATGCAAATGCACTAACGCTTGCCATAACCACTATTATAAACATCAAAACTCTTTTCATAATTCCTCCCTGAATTACGGTAAATATATTATTAGGTTATTACTTAACTTCATAGAGCCACACTAATAGAGGGGCATATTTTGGCAAGTTAAATATTCTTAGCTATTTATGATTTACGATGGAAAGCAATTTCTGCACTAAAGGCAACGCCTTTATACGTAGCCTCTTTGCCATCATGGTATCTGCTCAACACACATACATGTTTATGAAACATGATGTTTATTCCCCCCTTTGGATGAGGTATTGGCAAATATGATATTTACAATCAAAATCCCATCGGGATGGCAGATATTAGCGACGGGTTTTAACCCGGCGGTACGTATCACGCCAATCGAGACCAGTCCCAGCGGGACGGTAGGTGATATTATGTCTTTGTTCCGTTGCATGATTAATCTCACCTGTCACCCCGTTCATTTATATGACGTATTTATCACGCCGGGTTAAAACCCGTCGCTAATACCGATCATCCCTAAAGGGATTGAAAAGGTATCAATTGATATTGTTAGCCATGTTTTTATCCGATAACATTACTGACCGCTTCCTTGAAAACCACAACGGGATTTTCATTACTTGGATAAAACGAGTTTCCTTACGCTTTTGAACTTACCCGATACCATTATCACGTGATAAATACCTGATGCACACTCTCTTGAGCCTTCATCTTTCCCGTCCCAGATAACTTTGTAGCTTCCTGAAATGGTATGGTTGCTGCTGAGTCTTTTAACTTTCTGCCCGCGTAGGTTGTAAATGTAAATACTCACTGTAGCAGGTTGTTCAATCTCGTAACAGATGGTGGTTTGGGGATTAAATGGATTGGGATAAATCTCCCTAATGCCCGTTTTCAGGTGAATTTCAGGCACATCAGGAACAGAATCATTAGTATAATAAACTGATATAGGCTCATAAACAAAGCTACTACCATCCATTTCCTCAAGCTTCAGCCAATAAAAGTAAGTCCCTGAGATATTCAAATCTATGTCTGTAAATAGATACATTTGAGCTTGGGAAGTATTGGTACCCGATATTAGGGAGCTAACCTGCATAGCTTCTGCCAGCGAGGCATTAGTTCCGCGATAAAGGTAAAAACCACGCACATTTGTCTCTGATTGGGTTTGCCACGTCAAATCAACCGTGTTGTGATTGCTAAGCTGGCAAGTGAAAGAGGAGAGTGTTGCCGGTAATGCTTCGTCTCCTAAACCGAGGGCAATATCCACAATTCCCCTGCTTTTTGGAGCAGGCAGAGTTAGTATAATGGTACAGGATTCCTCCAAAAATACGCAATCCTCTTCCACAACGAGGTACCAGATGCCATTGTAGCGATATCTTGCAGCGCCGATATCTGCACCAAGACCAGTGAAAGCGAAATTGTAAGTTCCGGTCAATGCCTCATCAGGAGAGCTACTAATACTGTACACTAAGCGAGTTGTGGGGATTGCATCAAATCCATTTTCGCACCACTGGGCTTGAATTGAGTAATCGTAGTTGCCTAGAATGTTGGGTGTAATTAACACATTGTTAGACTGCAATATTGGGGCATTAGCACCCATAATACCTGATACTGGGATGCTTGCATAGTCGCCTATTAGAGTTCCAGCTCCTGTTCCCAGATTTGCGGCTTCTGTAACTATCTGTATTGCGGAGGAGAATGCACTGGAATTGTTTAAGGAGAGTGCTTTAACACGGCAATAATAGCTTGTAGAAGGCAATATATTGCCCATTCTTTGTAAGCTTACATTCCCAAGCTGGTACTCCATTACATTAGAGCTAAATTCTTGATTATCACATACCTGAAGCAAATAGTTGGTCGCATTGCTTACCGCAGCCCAATGAGCAGTAAAACCTTCATATGATATGGCTGTAGCTGAATTAAGAACGGGTGTTTCTAGTGGAATTGGAATACCTGTTAAACTAAATGAATCTATCATCCAGCGTTCATTAGGGAGATTGTTTCTTGCAATAAGCCTTACTTGAAAAAACTCGTCCTGAGGTAAGGAAGTGATTTTAACTGTGCTGTAACCGTCAGTCGTTCTGTTTCCAGAGCCAGTTGGTTGAAAAGTTACTTTAGCAGGATAAGCGGTGGCAGCAATGCCGGTTCCGCCAGTATAGCTCCAATAGCAATTATTCGCGGTTGGGCCTCTTAATGTTACATAGTCGGCGAAACCCGTATCGCTCTTCTTTACTTGAGTCCAAAGATAATCTTCTGCATCAATTCCATCTGAGTAGGACATTGAAAAAGCCGCAACCCGGAAAGTTAGTTCGATATCTGTGAAAGCACGGGTGTCTATAGCAGAAGATAGCAAATATAGCGTTCCACCTGAAATCCCTACAGCAGAATTTCCATTTGCATAAAGGGGATAGCTTGCAGGGCGGGCAGAACTAGATGAATTCCCACTATAAAAAGAACCGCCTGTCTTTGTGAACAAAGGACAAGCGGTTTCAAAATCTTCGGAAACGATAACAACTCTGTCTGCATAAGCCGTACGAAACAAGAGAAGTAATAATAAACAAAGAACAAGCCTGCGCATGACGAACTCCTTCGGTGTTAATGCAGTGTAAAGTGGAAATAGTTAGCGTTTGTTATTTCGACCTTGCCTTTTTCACCAGTATGTTCCACACACTCTTCCAGAAGTAAATCCAGTCAGTGGAAATAGGCTTTTCAAGCTTTCGCATTATATATCTACGTTCAGATTCTACAATCTCTTCAAAGCTTTTGGGCATATCGGCATAAAAAGGAGGCACTAAACCTGGTTTAACTTTTAGACGCAGCTCTTGCATATCTGGCGGATAGAGGCTGAAGTAATGCTCGCTAAGTGCACGCACTCCTACTAAGGAAAGCTCACCCTTAAAAAAGTTTAAAAACTGGGGTAGCTCGTCTATCCATAATTTTCTTAAAACAGCACCCCAAGAAGTTACTCTAAAATCATCAGCAAATTTACCGCCCTCTTGAAGGTCATTAGTTTGATAGACGTAATCTTGCAAGTATTCACTATAAGGGTGCATGGTGCGGAATTTCTTTACATAGATAATCTTGCCATCTTTGCCTTTACGTTTCAAGCGGATGAAAGGTCCATAGGTAGGGTTCGGATCGGTGCGAGGTGGGCGTACTTTTTTTAGGATAAAGTGCATAAGCCCCTCTATTTCTCGCTTATGTATCAGCTCAAAGCCACAAAAGTAGAACCTGCCAAGGATTTCTGTTTCTGATAAGGCACGATTGTTACCTTTAGTAAGGGCAAAATACCAGCCTTGTAGAACGGGCAGCTTGGGCATTACCCTTCTGAACATGAAATCAAAGAAATATGCAATCGCTCCAATAAACGAACCAAATCTATCGTAGAAAGCCTTTTTCCGTTCCGATATTGTTTCCCCATTACAAACGAACACACCACCATCAATCAGCATTTCATTCACCCTAATCAGATAGTAGTTTAGGCGACGGAAATCGTTGATTTTGTGCAAGTTGATAAAGATTTGCCTACTGTTAGCGGCTTCATTTTGAATGTTAAAGTATGTTTTTGAGCTAAGAAATAGTGTCTCATTTCTTGAAAATTTCGCTAATTCAAGAAAATCGTTCAAAAAAGCAAATAGCCCTTGTTTATCAGCCAGATACTTCTCCCAAAGGGGTATAAGGATGGAATCCTGTTCCACAGAAGATGCCTGGGGTAAAGCATAGGGTTCGTCGCTAAAAACCGGTACTACATTGGCAGTGGGAATAAAGAATTTGGGGCTTTGTGAATCTTCAAGAGCAGTAGAGCGTGTAACCAAGCGAGTAGAAGCAAAGTTTGCATTTTCTTTGTGAAAGCGAAATGCATAGTAAATACTTAAAAAAACAAACAACTCCAAGGCAAAGGAAGTTAGAATAGTTCCAAAGACGATATACCGGGAGAAGTGAAACATGCCCCAAAAATACATCAATCCAAGCACTGCTGCAATTGCTACTACATTGCACTTAAAGATATTGCGAACTAATCCGATTGCCTTGTTTGCAGGTTTTAGCGAGTACTTACCGCCCCAAACTCCAGAGCCAATCCAGATTATAACAAAGGGGATAAAGCTGCGGTAATAAGTTAGTATTATCCGCTTTGTACCGGGTCTAATCTTAGCAGCAAATAGGAAGGCAAACACGACAATAGCTATGTCGAGCAGGAAAAAGAGGTATTTGGTGATTTTATATTTCATGATAATAGATTAGGGATGAACAGGATACACAGGATTTTGGGGATTTACAAAACTCTTTTCTTGATTAAGAAAAGTTTTACGTCTGATTTCTGGCTTTTGACCAAAGTTCAAAAGCAAGCCAACTTCTTTATTGGCTATATCCAAGATAAGGAGGGAGTAATTGGTTATCTTATATTTCATGATAATAGATTAGGGATGAACAGGATACACAGGATTTTGGGGATTTACAAAACTCTTTTCTTGATTAAGAAAAGTTTTACGTCTGATTTCTGG
>JAQUJJ010000043.1:0-6782 GCA_028681035.1 Candidatus Cloacimonadota bacterium | reverse complement strand
GCTTTTGACCAAAGTTCAGGAGCAAGCCAACTTCTTTATTGGCTATATCCAAGATAAGGAGGGAGTAATTGGTTATCTTATATTTCATGATAATAGATTAGGGATGAACAGGATACACAGGATTTTGAGGATTTGTAAAACTTTTGTCTTGATTAAGAAAAGTCTTACGTCTAATTTCTGGTTTTTGTCCAAAGTTCAAGAGCAAGCCAACTTCTATATTGGTAGCTTTTAAATAGTTCTGTATCTGAAGAATATGCTCAATTGAAATCGCTGTGGCTGCTTTTAATTCTACAATCACGGTATCATCCACTAAAAGATCGGCAAAATATTCCCCTACATGCACACCATCATAGAAAACTCTGATTGGAAATTGGGGGCTTACCTGCATTACATTTTTCCTTAATTCGTGAACAAGCGCATTCTCATAGACTTTTTCAAGGAATCCATATCCTAGGGTATTGTAAACTTTGTAGAAACAAGAAATAATCTTATCTGTCAAGTCCTTGTGTATCATTTCAATCTCAGAACCTTCATTAATGCCTATCCCATAATTTCTCATGTTACCGCCCTAAAACCATTAAATCCCTAAAATCCTGTTTATCCTGTTCATCCCCAATCTATTATCTGAACTCACCAATCTATGTTTTTCCATCTTTTCTCGTACCCAATATAATAAAATCCCTCAAAATCCTGTTTATCCTGTTCATCCCTAATCTATTATCTGAACTCACCAATCTATGTTTTTCCATCTTTTCTCGTACCCAATATAATAAAATCCCTAAAATCCTGTTTATCCTGTTCATCCCTAATCTATTATCTGAACTCACCAATCTATGTTTTTCCATCTTTTCTCGTACCCAATATAATAAAATCCCTCAAAATCCTGTTTATCCTGTTCATCCCCAATCTATTAGTCAAATCATCGTTATCAAAGTTCTATCTAAAAAACTCGATCGTCCGTTTCAATCCCTCTCGGAAATCCACCTTCACGCTATATCCCAGCAGTTCCTTCGCTTTCTCAATCCCCGCCAGAGAATGCTTCACATCCCCGGCTCTATCATGCTCAAAACGCGGTTTAACATTCGTTCCCAGGATATCATTGATCATCTGCACAAGCTGGATAAGAGTGTATCTTTCGCCGCAGGCAATGTTAATCACCTCACCCGCAGCCCTTTCAGCAGTGCATGCGAGTAAGTTAGCACTAACATTATTCTCCACAAAAGTGAAATCTCGTGATTGGCTGCCATCGCCATAGATAATGGGTTCTTTACCCTGCATAATCATGCGGATGAATTTGGGGATTACAGCACTATATTGCGAGGTGGGGTCTTGGTTTGGTCCGAACACATTAAAATAGCGTAAGGCAACTGTCTCCAACCCATAAAGCTGATAGAATATTTGGCAGTAACGCTCCTGTGCATACTTCGTTAAGGCATAGGGAGACATCGGATTTATCGGCATCGTCTCCACCTTGGGGAGAGTTTCGCTATTCCCGTAAATGGATGAAGAAGAAGCACAAACTACTCGTTTCACACCAAATTCCTTGGCTGCCTCAAGAATATTAAGCATCCCTAGAATATTCACGTCATTAGTAGTAATAGGGTCATTTATCGAGCGCGGCACCGAGGGTAAGGCACCTTGATGCAAAATGTAATCAACACCCTTAACTGCTGCTCTGACAATATGAAAAGAGCGCAAATCGCCCTCTATCATAGTTAGATTAGGGTTCTTCATAAGGGGAAGTATGTTCTCCCGCTTACCAGTGGCAAAGTTATCCAAAACCCGCACTTCCTGCCTTTGAGAAAGAAGTTCCTGAACGATATTAGAGCCAATGAATCCGGCTCCTCCGGTTACTAAATACTTCATCTATATTCCTTTGTTTCCCGCAGATTTGCGCGGATATAAAGCGCAGATTAACGCAGATGCAATTTTACAATTTATTGGCATAGCGGACTATGTTTTTATCTATCCCGGTTGGGTTGAAGTTTATCAGATACCCCAGCTTGATGTTCAATAAGCGTAGGTAAGAAAGTAACTGCTCGTGATGTACATCGCACAATTTCTCTACTGATTTCAATTCAACTATAACGATCCCTTCGACTAACAAATCCAAGCGATAACCCGTTCCAATTGAACATCCCTTATAGCAGATATCTATGGGAACTTGATTGTCAACACGAAAACCCCATTGCGACATTCTTCGCAACGAAAATTATCGCAACGCCTAAATCCCATCCCTTCTTGAGATTATCCACCGCACAAAGAACGGATCATCAATCTTATACCTGGAATCTGATCTGCAAACCTTTTTCAGCAATTGCTCTGCTAAGTCTTGTTCGCCGGTTAGCAGTTGCAAGTCCAAATGCACGAAAGGACGATCCAATTCGGACACAACCTTAGTGATCAAACTGGTCTTGCCATATCTTCTGGGACTCAGCATCACCAGATGGTTTTCGCTGGCTAAAACTGATTTGATCTGAGCGGTTTCCTTCACTCTATTAGTAAAGTACTCGCCATCAACGATTGTTCCAAACTTGAAGGGGTTAGTTATCATGTTATGCGTTTTCCGTTTTGCGTTATGGGCAATAAACAGCCACAAGACAGCTTATATGCTAATCCAGTAATCATTCTGACTAACTCTTGTAACTCACTGTCTCTGCCAATAAACTGATCCTTATTTGTATATCTCAAATTCTTAGCTATGATCATCTGAGTATCAAGCTCAGCTGCAAAGCCAATGAAACCTGCTCCACCAGTAACTAGATATCTCATACATTCCTCATACTGTTGGTTGCGATATACATGGTTTCGTTACGTCAATATAACAGAATACTTGTTGCTAGAAACCATATTCTGCTTTTCTTTTCTTGAGTATTCTTTGAAATTGTTCTTCCGTGTAGTTCTTTTTAAGTTTCTGGGCTAGGTCTTTCTTAACTTCTGCCGGAGAGCCAGCTGCAAATACTAAAGGGGGAATAGATTTAGTCACCACACTCCCTGAAGCTATTATTGATCCCTCACCAATTGTAACTCCTGGAAGAATATCCACACTAATTGCAATCCAAACATCATCTTCGATGATAACTGGAGCTACGTAGGCTTCGCTTACTTCAGAATGGTAAACCATTGGTTTAGTATGCGTTAATATAAAATTGTTTCCTGAAATAGCTGTTCTCTTGCCTATTGAAACAAAATAGGGGTAAACATCGTCGATTGTTACCATGGGTCCAATATGCACTCCTTCAGCGATTTTTACACCCCGCATTCTCTGCAGTTTAACTCTGATACTATTCAACGGCATTATCCTTGAAATCACTTGTAGCCAATGATCTTTCGTTCGAGACCATAGGAACCTCGTACTCGCAAAAACACCGGTGTAGCCATGTTCCTTGGCTGTGTAACCCAAAGCTTCTATGAATGGCCTTTCCACATGGTTAGGCATTGGTTGTTTTTCAACTTTCAAGTAAGCTTTCATAGTGTGAAACTCATTTCAACAAAGTCTTTAACTGTCTTAAAGTCATATTTTTCTGCTACATAAAACTGGATTAGTTTCTCATATACTTTTATCCCTGGGAGACCTAGGTTTTTAGTTTTAATTTTTGCCCTAAGGTAATCTGTTAATAGGTAAGCTATAGGATTAGTAGACCGGCGATTGATTATTCTGGGCTCAGAACTCTCATCAATAAATTCATTGGGGTGAACTCCGAAAACAACTGGCTTAGCATTGATTCGGCTTTCAAAATCAAGTAACCGTTGTTGAAGATACGTAACTTGTGGCATAATGCGTAAGGTTGTGCCCACAAAAGGAAGGAATGTAGCGGAAAGAGGTACCTCTATGAGAGAGCTATCGCCTTTGGAAAAGATATCGTTCTTCTTGGTTCTATATGGTAGCCTTGGAGCAGTGAGGAAATTTAACTTTTGTTTAGCACCAAATGAAAGAAAGAAATCGAATCTCTGTGATGCGATTGAGCTGTCTGTTTTAAAACCTGTTTCGATCAACGCTCTGGCTGTAATTCTACTCACTCTAAGAGCAGGTGCTCTAAATGAAACAACCTCTCGCCCTGATATATCTTCAAGGAGTTTCTTTGAATAATCTAAATGAGCCTTTTGCTTGATGAAAGGCATCACATCAAAACCATTTTCTTTAATGTGAGATTTACCATGAGAACCGACTTCATGACCATCGTGGATTATCATTTTTACCACTTCAGGATATAGCTTTACAATATATGCGGTAAAATAGAAGGTAGTTTTAACAGCGTATTTACGATAAAGATCTAAAAGAAGAGGCATCCCTTCTTTTACAACCTTTTCCCCAGTAGAGTCCCTTAGATCATTAAACCAGATGGAAGTGGTCTCCACATCGTTGGTAAGAAGAGCAGTAAGGTTACCCATTTTTTCGATCCCTCTGTGCCTGTTGACGCTTAACACGCAAGTTGCGATATTTAGTTTTATACAGACTGTGCCCCATAAATATTATCTTTATTGCCCACCAGCCAACAAGGCTGTTTGTCCAAAGTTCCGGATGCATGGTCAACATAACTTGATCGGGCAGTTTATTGATACTATCCATGATGTCCCAAGTAGTAGTGAAGGAATGTTGGAAATCCGTCTGTACTTTATCTCTCATAGCCACTTTATTCCCGTTCCATCGTTGTGAAGTATCAGACAGATACAAAACTTTATTAAAATCGAGGCTTAAATATGGCTCTGCAATCAGGTCATAATCTGCCAGGTTAGCAGCCTTCCACATATCTCTGGGATCATAAGGTGATCCTGATGATCCGTGCATACATACTGTTTTTACAGGATACAGCTTTCTGAACATGCGCAGATGTTTACCAAATTCCGCAAGAGCAACCTTTATATCTCCGTTGTTTCGAGATAAATCCTCGTAATGGTACCCTATTTCGTGCCCTAATGTAGCCACTTTCCTGATAATATCCGGCTTGAACGTGGAGTTTAAGCTGCGAAAATAGTAGCTTGCTTGGATGCCAAGTTCTTTTTCCACCTTAGCAAAACGCAAAGAGGAAGCTGCTACAAGATCTATATCATGCCGAATCAACACGACCCTTCCGGAAGGATCAGCGATATAATCCTGCAATGTCTTGAATTTGTATCCTGCCTTCTTGAGTTTGCGGATCAGCAAACGGTAAATGTCAAAACTAAAATCTCTCAATCTCTCTCCATTTCGATAAAACAGCGTGTCATCAAATGCTAAGCTTTCTTAAGTGACTTACTTATGTATTCGACAGCAAACATGTTAACGTCAATCAAGCCCAATTTAACTTGCGATAGCTTGTCTTTGATTGCTCTCTTGTAATCATCCTTTGCCAATATACATTTTAGTGTTTCTATTAACTTATCTTCATCCCCAGCTTTCACTCCAATAGTTAACCCATACTGTTTTTCAAGCACTTCTAAAACCCCGATTTTCCCAACAAAGCTATTATACCTTATAGATGGAGTTCCCAAGAGCGCGGCTTCATGCACCATACTTTGGCTATCACCAATGAGAAGCTCAGAGTAATAAATAAAATGATGCATTTCACTGGGATCGATTACATAGTGGTTTCTTTCATACTTAGGCAGTAGTTTTTTTTCGGAAGATATAAGAACAATCCCATGCGGCTCTAAAACCTGCAATATCCTATCGGTGATCGCTTCATTAATGCCGGTAACTTTGTTGTCATGATGAGCATCTAACCCAACTAACCTGATTATAAAGTACTTAGAATCTCCTAATGCTTTTCTAACAACATCCCGGTTGGGAGAAAATACACTATCCTGCAAATAGAAAGATTTTTGAAACCCGTTGTAGTGAACTGTTTTCTTTTCAAATTTGCCCATATCGCATCCTATGGGAGCAAAAACCTTAGTAACAAAAGGCCAGCCATATGTAGCAGACCTTGGTACGATATAATAGTCGTCGTCATTAAAAAGAAAAAAAGGAATGTTGAGAATTTTTGCAGTTATTGCGATATCAGATCCGCATGTAAGCACAACATCAATCTTTTCCCTCCGCAGAATATGAAATACTTTGATCAACCTAATTATGACGTCTAGGGAGATGCTTAGATAATTGTTCTTCCTTCTTTTTTTCGACACATTGATATATGGCATTCCGTCATTTATCACAAGTTCTTCAAGTATATCCTTAGACTTGATCACCGTGTAAATAGTGTTACCTTCATGTTTAAACATATTGGACATGTATCGGAAAACATAGTAGTGTGAGGGATGGGCCAAATATATCAGAATATTCACAAGGTCCTCTTATTAGACAGTCTCTCCGTTAACAATCTTTGCAAGGCTGTGCAGGTTGGATTAAGCGATTGCACATTAGCTTAGAAAATAACGCGAAAGTTGTTTGATTAAAGTAATGCCATGATAATCTACGGGCAGACTAAGAACACTATCATGGACATTGTTATAATTACTCAAACCAGTGTCACTTAGTATTGTGTGTTGAAGATGCAATTGTTTGTTTTGATAGTAGATTCCGTGTTTATGTTCCAAGTGCATTGCTTCTACACCCGACTGGTTCAAATTCTGAACAATCTCCTTGGAGTGATTATTAGACAAAATGAATAGCTTTGTGTATGCAGACTCAGAATCAGGATTGAACTGCATCTTTTCTAACGAAACGCCCAAGTCCTTCAGCAAGCTCTTTGCAGATTTTTTTCTCTGTTTTACTAATCTTTGTATCTTATCCCATCTAGAAACACAGCTTTTTGCATATATTCTTGCGGGAAGTTTTAGTTCTTTGATAAGGACATCCTTGT
>JAQUJJ010000174.1 GCA_028681035.1 Candidatus Cloacimonadota bacterium | reverse complement strand
ACCGCAATAGTTTTCCCGATCAAGACGGCTGGATTAGACGCAGACTGCGCAGTATCCTAAAGAAAAGGGATAAGCGCAGAGGCATTGCCACCAATATCGAAAATAGGCGTTACCCCAATCACATCTTTGATAGCTGTGGGTTTTTCTCATTCGTCAAAGCCCACAGGGAATTATGTCAGTCTCTTAAATGAGATACCTGTTTTCTGGAGAGCCGTATGCGGGAGAACCGCTTGTCCGGTTCGGAGGGAGGGGAGCCAGTAATGGAAAACTCCCCTACCCCTATCTGATGTGGTGGTTGTAATTCCGTAAGTGATACTCTTAACTGGGGTAGTTTGTCTGGAGTCGTTGCCACATCACTTAGTTTCTAGCATCTTTGTTTATGATACTGTGGCAAGGACTACAGCAGACAGTAGCAGGTAAATACCGATTCAGCTTTTGACTTATATAATCGGCGGCGATATCTGAGAAATAAGCCGCTACCAGCTACAAATCGCCGATTTATGAGTTAAAAGAACAACTCTGCTCTGCCACTGTTTAACTCACAATTACGCTGTGTGATAGCGGGCAAGCTTGTTACGGAACTTATCGCAGCGTAATTGTAAGTCAAACAAGATTCCCTCAAAACGAAGATATCGTCGCCGATTAGATAAGTTAAAAGCGTTACTGAATGTTGAATAATATCAACAAGTTAGCTTAGTTGTAAGAAAGATAGTACTTGACGAAATATCAAGAATCGGTATATCATGCGCATGGTTGCTTGTTATGCTTGTAACTAACTTTCACGGCTGGTGCTGTTTAGAATGAATACGTGCGGATAGGTATTCTACAAAACTTGTATAACAATGAGATGAACTTTTTATGAATATATGGGATTAAACTTAGTGGGTTGCGATTTAAACCCCAAGTGTCATTAAACGTATATCAAAAAAGGAGATTATCATGTTTACAAAATGGACTCTGATATTTTGCCTCTTTTTCAGTATTAGCTTGGTGTGGGCTCAGGTTTCCATTAATAATGAAGACGTGGCAGCGTTAACAGATTATCGTACTGTTGGGTTGGTTGCTCACTATCCCTTTAGCGGAGATGCAAACGACGCTAGTGGTAACGGTCATCACGGTGTTGTGCATGGTACCACTCTTTGCACAGACCGTTTCGGAAATTCACAAGGAGCTTACCACTTCAACAGCAATGAAAGTGACTACATCCGGGTAGCCGATCACCAAAACCTAAGATTATCCACCAATCTCACGATCTCTGTCTGGATAAAACACAGTGCCAGTGCCAGTAGTTACGAGGATGTTTTGATGAAGGGTAACGAGGCCTATGGTTTCCAATTCGATCAAAACACCGACCAGTTATTGTTTCATCTTCACAGGGAAGGTGGCTCGTGGCAAAATCTAAACTCGGGCTACACCCCCACTTCCAACCAATGGTTCAATATCACCGGAACTTATGACGGCTTAGTGCAAAGAGTATATATCAATGGATTGCAAACTAACTCCTATGCTTGGTCTGGAACTATACATACGGATACCAGTTCTTTGGATATTGGTGCTAATGTGGCATACAACAATAATTGGTACAACGGCAATTTGGATGATCTGAGGATATACAACCGTGTTCTTTCTGCCAGTGAGGTGGCACAACTTTACAACGAGAACGGTTTAGCACCCAGTACACCTCAGAATGTCCAGATTACTCATTCCGAAGGCAACGTGTGTGTGTCCTGGCAAGCTGTGAATGGGGCAAGCTCCTACCGAGTTTATTCATCTCTAACTCCAAATGAAGACTTCACCCCAGATACTTCCGGCAGCTTTGATAATACTATCTGGACTGCTCCAAGTACATTGCCACATAGATTTTACCGAGTGACTGCTGTTGCGAGATAACAAAGTAGAGTAGCACCACTGTTTGCTGCTAAATACAGCTCTCTTTCTGTACGAATGGTTGCTCTAAGGGCGCACTATGCTACACCCTTAAGGCTATAAGCTAAGGGTGGAATCGCTTGATTCCACCCCAAGGTATGTTTTACTTAAGAAGTTTATTATGATTCTATCACTTCCACATTTGCGCGAGGCATGCTGAATTTGGTGCCATCTTCAAATTCACCTTCCAGAATACGTACCATAGTTTCAGATTCTACCATGGTGAGTTCTTCAGGTAGCGATATAACCTTGGCTATACGCCCAAAATGGGGCTGTCTGATGATACGAATTAAAGTTCCTGGTTCCAGTATGGGGAGGCTGGCTTCTTTGCTGATAAGCTCTGATTCTTCGAAATCCATGGGTATAATAATCTCTGGGCGTATCACGCCGGCACGAATCTGGGTTCTACCATGGATGGATGTCTTTTTACCATCTAAAGCTTTCAGCAGGTCAAAGGTTTTTTGCGCCATGGTAATCTTGCCAAAGCCTTCGGTACAAACGATTGTTAAACCAACTTTCTCATGCCCAGTAATCGCCACTCCGATATCATATCCGAGCAGTTTTTTAAGGTCTTGATCGTCTATGCCACCCGTTATTATGGCTTTCACACCATACTTCACGGCGGCTTGAATTACATGAAGACGTACAAAGGCTCCGGCAACAATAACTTTGCCATGACAAGAATCGTCTATTTTGGCTATATCCAATTCATCCTCTGGTGTTTCAGCAAGCATTTTAAGCTCGCCTACAGTTTCATCACCAATGCCGAAGATGCCTTGGATGTATGCGCTTTTGTTTTCGATTACCACGCCTTCATCTTTAAATACATCCGTAACAAGTCCATCCATAAATGCTTTTACTTGCACTGGTATGCGAGGCTCACGCAGTAAAACCTGACCAGTAACTGAAGAGATGTTCTCCACTTCACCTTCGACAGGGGAGCGAACTTCATTCTTAAAGATACCAAGCCCGAAGAGACCTTTGTTCTCCGCAAGGATAGTGTCTTTAGTTATCTTTTGTCCTGGCTTAATCTTTATGAAACCCTCTAACTGAGAAGGGGTTACACCCAGCTTATTAGCAAGGTTAAAGGGCACCACTTTACCGGGCAACAAGGTTTCGGCTACTACTGTTTCTGCTTTTACTTTATCACCCTTTTTTACTAAGACCTGCCCTTTTAGAGGCAGAATCCGTTCTTTGCGTAAGATTATGCTATCAGTAACGGTTAATCCGGCAGAATATGCTTGTCCCATTATCTCCTCCTACACCAAGATTTGTTCGGGATATGCTTTGAACTCACGCATCCACTTTTTCAAGGAGGTAATGCGCAAGGCTTTTTCCGTTGGTAATACAAATGGTTGGCGTCCGCGGGTATCTAACACAATACCTACATCGCCACCATGAAGATCGACAGTAAGCTCTTTACTTTTTTCTTTGTCTAATACCAACCCACCATGTGTCTTAAGAGTTGCTTTAGCAACTGTGCCGCTTTCACATGGGATAAGGCGAACCTCACCAAAGGGGATTTCCTCTTCGAATTTGCTGCCATCAGGAAACTCCAAATGAGCATAAAGAGCGGGTTTACCAGCTTTACTTTTGCCAACTGGTGCCACACATGTGCCGAGATATACCATACAGTCTTTGCGGAACACTTCCGTTGCTGCCTTGGCACTAATTTCGGAAAGGACACCAAGGTGCGGCATCATAAAGATACTATCCACGGCTAATCGGGTGATTCCTTCAGGAAGGAAGGCATCTATCAACATCATCACGGTTTGGTTGCGCCGTGGTGCATGAGAAAGCACACCACCGCTACCCACCAGTAAGTTAAGAGTCATCAGGTTAACTATCGATGCACCGGAAGTTGATTGGCTGAAAGCTTCAGAAATATCTCTCTGACGCTGCATACCCTTCAAGCTACTGGCAAATTCTTTATGCTGTTCGAAAGCCAAGCGCAGGGCTTCTTTGGCAATCGCCTGTTCCAGCACCAGCTCTTCCAATAGGGAGGGAATAGTAGTTGGGCGAATCATTTTGTTCTTAATCATGTTGCGCAGTTCGCTTTCGTTTATATCAAAAGGAACCCAGCGCATGATGTTTGCCAGCCCGGCAGAAGCCAGCACATTAGAAATGCTATAGCTCATACCAAGATTGGCACTTACGGTGCGGTTAAAAACATGCTCTTCGGTAAACACACTGAACACGTCAGTTGTGGCACCGCCGATATCCACGCCTACCACTTCAATCTGCTCATCTTTGGCAATCGCTTGCATAATGTTGCCAACCGCAGCGGGAGTAGGCATAATGGGCACTGATTCCAGATCGGGACCCTTTGCCCATTCCAGGAGTTTATTATATCCGGGAGCTTGCTGCATCACGTGTTCTAGGAAGATATCGTGAATTTTGTCTCTTGCAGGTCCCAGGTTCTCTTGTTCCAGCTTGGGACGGATGTTATCAGCAATAATGAGATCCACCTTGGTTCCAAGGGTTTTGATAATATCTTCTTGAGCGTCTTTATTGCCTGCAAAGATAACGGGGAGTTTATAGGAAGAGCCAAGCCTTGGTCTGGGATCTGCACCCGCCACCAATTCCGCCATTTCCACTACGTGCTTGACAGTGCCACCATCTTCTCCGCCTGCCATAAGAATCATATCGGGGCGAAGCTGGCGAATGCGTTCTATCTTTTCGTGGTTCATGCGCTTATCGTTGCTAGATATCAAATCCATCACAATGGCACCGGCACCCAGAGCTGCACGTTCTGCGCTTTCTCCTGTCATAGAAGCCACCACACCGGTAACCATCATCTGCAAGCCCCCGCCTGCTGATGAGGTAGAAACATAAGCATCAATGCCAATATCACCTTTACGCGGTATAACAAACTCCCCATTCTCCATGAATTTGATATTGGGGTTGTTATACTTCAGTCGGGCAAGTTCTTCCATTTCCTGAGTGGCGTTTATAACGCCTTTGGTAACGTCATTTAATGGTGCTTCCACAGTGGTGGGTGCTTCACCGCGGATGGTTTGGCGAAATTCACCATCCACCCATTCGATCAATATCGCCTTCGTTGTTGTGCTGCCACAATCTGTAGCAACAATGCGGGTTAGGCGTTTCTCGTCGTATTGCATATAATCCTCCGCTTTCTTAAGCTTTTTTAGGTTTTATTATTCTTTGCAAAAAGGCTTTTATTTGTGCCTTGCGGCGTTTATTCTTCAATCGTGCATCTTTGCGTCTATCGCGGGATAGTTCTTCATCCAGCTCATCTATTCTATCAATCAGTTTCTTTAGGTTTTCCTCGTTTTCTATCATAATGGCAAACTGCTGGTATTTCTTAGAATCGAAGATTATCTCTGCAAAAGGAAGGATAAAGAACATGGCTTGGCTGCCAATACCATGCAGAGGGCGTACGGATTCTAAAAACAGTATTCCCGCAGGAGCTAAATGACGCTCGGCTATAAAACGGGAAACCTTCTCTATCATATCGTTGATATCGCTTTCTGTGGTTTCAGGACGTATTTCATTAAATTCTTTATTCATTTTAAGCTCTGGCAACCGTTATAGCTGCAATTCTTTCTGCACCTGCCAAGCGCAATTGTTTGGCAATCTCGTTAAGTGTTGTACCGGTGGTAAACACATCATCCACTACTATCACACTTTTGCCCTTCACTTCGGCAATGTCTTTTACATAAAAGGCACCCCTAAGGTTCTTAATTCTGCCAGCCTTACTAAGCAGAGTTTGGCTAAGCGTATTTCTTAGTCTGCTGATAGGATTCAAATATGGCTTTCCCAATAGTTTTGCGGTGGCATAAGCAATCAAATCCGATTGATTATAGCCTCGTTCTCTTTTGCGTACTGTGTGCAGAGGAACGGCACAAAAGTAATCGTAATCCTGCAAATCTTCATCGCTTTCTATCAATTCTGCCAAGGGCAAAGCAAAGTAACCAGCGGGAGAAACGTAGCCATTGTATTTTAAATTATGGATTAAATCGCTTATGGGAGTACTATAGCGAAACACAGACCTGGCAAGGTCGAAAGCATAGTTTTCTGCTGCACAAACTTCGCAAGGATATTCCTTTATTTCGCTACCACATACCTTACAAAGGCTTCCCGAATACAGGGATATTCTCCCTTCACAGGCTCCGCAAAGCACTTGGCTTTGGTCTTCGAACCGCTCTCCGCATACCAAACATGCAGGTGTGATTATGGTATCAAGCAAGGGCGCTGTAATAGCTTTCCAAAGCTTCAAATATCCGCCTGCCGTCCTGACTGACGACTGTATCCGTAGCCGAACGCTCCGGATGGGGGATCATGCCCAATATGTTACGTGTTTTATTGCAAATCCCGGCAATGTTCTGCAAAGAACCATTGGGATTA
>JAQUJJ010000042.1 GCA_028681035.1 Candidatus Cloacimonadota bacterium | reverse complement strand
TCTTCGAGTTTGGTCTTCGCCTTACACTCGGAGGCTCGACGATGTATCCTTCCGAATCGAGTTCGTTATCCTACGGACTGGTCTTTCGCTTCCGGTTGCTCTCCACCCCACCTCACGATGACGCAGTTACCTTCAGCTACAGAGTATGACGGTACTCTGAGCAAGACTTTCACTTGCCTGATATGTATCGCTCACTGGCGCACGTTTGGCAGGCATCTTGCCTGCTTTGTAATAACGTAGGCGGGACGCCTTCTCCTCCAGTACAGACGAGACGTCTGTAGCTCCGTTAACGAAGTATTTGCAGCTACTGCAAGCATGATGCATAAATTTGCTGAGTTATATTAGATGAGTTGTTCTACAATTCTAACGATTTCATCAGGAGAGTTAACCAAGTAATCTGGATCGTGGCTGCTAAGCAATTCCGCAGTATGAAAACCCCAGGTAACGGCGATTACCTTTAGTCCACAGTTCTTGGCTGCATCTATATCTCTGGTTTCATCTCCAATATAGATTACATCTTTGGGATTCAGATTGTGCTTTTTGATTTGTTTCTTTATGCGATGCTGTTTTTTAAGAATTCCAGATGTCCCTTCCACCCAATCGAAGGCATCTATCTGTAATCTCTGTAAGAAGAGAGACAAGTTTTCCCTAGTGTTAGAGCTTAGTAATGCCATCGGAATGTGCATCGCAGAAAGAGTGTTCAACATGGGAACAATATCCTCACAAGGCTCCAATTCATGCACAAGATGCTGGTATTCCACCAATGCCATGCTAATCGCTTTAGGTATTTTATAGATCGGGATGCGCAATGCTTGGAATATCTTATGTATCTGCAAAGACCTAAACAGCTCAAAATCTTCTTGGCTAAACTCTTTATGCCCAAATTCTGGAGCAAGAATGTTGGCAATCTTCCAGCCAATATTGATGGAATCTGCAATAGTGCCATCGAAATCAAACAACAGAAAGGGCTTCACTATCTGCTTTTCCTCTTGAGGTACGCGATAACAGTATTGTAGGCTTCGCTTTTGGTTAATGAAAAGATGCTGGCTATTTCCACGCTGCTTTCTCTGGTGCCCATGCCTGCTTTTAGGCATTTGCCTATGTGATAGCTTATATCTATCTGGTTAAAAGCAGTTGCTGTTTCTTCTTCGGAATTACCCTGTATAACGATAGCAAACTCGCCCTTCAAAGTAAGCTCTTCATCGTTGATAATATCTTCCAAGTAGCCATATATATGCTCTTCATGCAGCTTCGATATCTCTCTGCTTATTGCTATCTTGCGATTACCACAATACTCCAGCAGCTCGGCTAAACAGCTTAACAAACGATGGGGAGATTCATATATCACGCTGGGGAAAGCATATAGGGATATTTCTTTTAACTTGTGCTTTCTTTTAGCAGGTTCAGAAGGCAGAAAACCGATGAACTGAAACTGTTGAGCATTCATTCCGGCAGTAGTGATGGCAGGGATTAAAGCACTAGCTCCGGGAAGAGCGATTACCTGTATCCCACGCTCAATTGCCATCTGCACAAGCTTTTCCGATGGGTCACTTATCCCCGGAGAGCCTGCATCAGACACAATTACCAGATCATGCCCACTCTCCAAATGCTTAAACAGCGATGCTTCCCGCTGACGCTCGTTAAACTTGTGAAAGCTAACCAGCTTTGGGATGGGAATTTCATAATGATTAAGCAGAAATGAAGTCTTGCGAGTGTCCTCGCAGGCAATTAAATCGGCAGCTTTAAGTATTTCAAGCGCACGTAGGGTGATATCACCCAAGTTTCCAATAGGAACCGGAACAAGGTAAATCACCCCAAGCGCAGCTTTCATGCTTAAATAAGCTTCAATTCTTTTCCCACCTTGATGAAGGCAGCAATTGTTCTATCTAGATCAGTTCTGCTGTGTGCAGCGGAAAGCTGGACTCTGATGCGAGCCTTACCTTTGGGGACTACTGGATACACAAAACCAATTACATAGACGCCTTCATCCAGCAGCATGTTCGCCATTTTCACGGCAAGCGGCTCGTTGAAAAGCATCACGGGAACTATAGCGGTGTTGCCCTGAACAATGTTAAAGCCAGCAGCTATCATCTCTTTGCGGAAGTAGAGAGCGTTATCCCAAACCTTGTCGCGAAGTTCATTAGAATTGCTAAGCATTTCTATTACCTTCAAGGTGGCTCCCACAATCGCCGGAGCAAGAGTATTGGAGAACAGATAGGGACGGCTACGCTGACGCAGCAGCTCAATAATTTCCTTACGTCCGGATGTGCAACCGCCGTTGCCGCCACCCATAGCTTTGCCAAAAGTGGTGGTAATGATATCGATGCGGTCGGTAACGCCAAATTGTTCTGGTGTGCCTCTGCCTGTTTTACCGATGTAGCCGGTGGCATGGGAATCATCTACCATCACTAACGCATCATATTTGTCTGCTAAATCGCATATTTCAGGTAGCTTTGCCATATCTCCATCCATAGAGAATACACCATCTGTGCAGATAAGGCGGTATTTCTGATCTTGAGAATCTTGCAAGGCTTTCTCTAGCTCTGCCATGTTGGCGTGGCTATAACGAAAGCGTTTGGCTTTGCAAAGGCGCACACCGTCAATGATGGAAGCATGGTTCAATTCGTCGGAGATAAGGGCAGAATCTTCGCCTAAGAGAGGCTCAAACACGCCGCCATTGGCATCAAAACAAGCAGCATAGAGAATGGTATCTTCCATGCCTAAAAACTTCGATACGGCGTCTTCCAATTGCTTGTGGATCTCTTGAGTTCCGCAAATGAAACGCACCGATGCACAGCCATATCCCCAATCGTCCATAATCTTTTGTGAGGCTTTGATTACTTCAGGATTGTTGCCCAAGCCCAGATAATTGTTAGCACAGAAGTTCAATGCTTTCTTTCCGCCTTGGACACCGATTTCGGCACCTTGCGGAGTGCTTAAAATACGTTCATGCTTGTAAAGACCTTGCGTCTTTAGCTCTTCAAATAGTTGTTTCAGGTCGTTCTTCATTTTTCCGTAAGCCATGGTTTCCCCTTTTCTGTGAATACTTATTTTTCGCACACACTTTATAGTAGTAGCTTTATGTCAATAAAAAAGTGAGCTTTTTCTCTCACACCCCAACACACCACCGAGAACACCGAAAGCACCGAGACGACCAACACACATACCTCTAGACCCATCGACCTCAAGACCTCTCGTCTCCCTGTACCCCAACACCCCATCACGTCAGCACGCCAGCACTCAATCACATAAACACTCTATACACTCATCAAAGAACTATATGCTTCTATAATGTAAGGGGGACAAATCTGAGATTCTGGGACAGAATTGCGATTTATTTTGGGTTCACCGGTTTTCTTTTGAAGAAAGATAGCATTACAGGGCTTTCACATCAGTTCGTAGATATTATTCAAATTAGGCTGTCATCCAGCGGATGCTGGAATCCAGCTTTTTAACGTGCTGTATGTAATGGTGTTAGTTAGGATGTTTTCATTACAGGATACCCGCCTCCGCGGGAACGACAATTGGTATTTCGCAACTTTTACTCAACAATCAGGGATTAACAAGCTGTTTGATATAGCTATTAAACTCCAATTCCCATATGTATATATTCCTTTCCCTAACCATGTTTTGTGTAACTCCAATGCGTAATAATGTCATAGATTTTTATATTGACAAAAAATCAGCAGTCAGAATAATCAGTAAATAATGAAAAGGGAATGTGATTTAGAATGATATGTATGCTCACTTGCAGATTTAAGTACTCAGCCAGGATAGTTAACTTCCTATACAATGGTAACATAGCTATCATCTGAAGGATGAGAATAATATGACCTATGCAAAAAAGATAGTTCTTACGATATTGTTTGGTGCTATAATCGTATTAGTCCAAGCAAAACCCTACTGGATAAATGAAATACCTGATAGCGATTATTTCTTATATTTTAGTGGAGTGGGTATTCGTGGAAGTGAACAAGAAGCAAGGAATACGGCTTTTAGTGATGCTTTATCCAATGTAGCGCAATATAAAAACCTCCAAATAGAGTCTTTTACGGAAACCAAACAGCGAGAGCAATCTTCCAATAATGATTCCTATGAATATGATGAAACCACAAAACTGATTAAGTTCTATGGGACTGGAAAGAATATTGTCGGTTTACGGGTTGTAGCAGAATCCCACAATGTTGTCCAAGGGAAACACCATTACTACATACTTGTAAGATTGCCCAAAGCCGCTGAATATACTAATAAACCAATTTATAAAAACCAATCCAAAATACCATTGCTAAAAAGTGCAGTAGCTCCAGGTTGGGGGCAGTTCTCCAAACACGACACCAACAAAGGGATATTTATTGTGGTCTCTGAAGGCATCTCTTTATTATCAGCAGCGTCATTCAAAATAATAGGGGATGACTATTACAGCAAATCACATAACGGGGCATTAACCTATGCGCAACAACAAATAAACAGAGACAATGCTGACACTGCCTACCTTTATGCGAGCATCTCTTTATCGATTGCAGGGGTAATTTACCTATACAACTTAATAGATGCAGTTTCTACCAACTCAAACCCTCGGTTTACCGAAAATGAATTTATCCCATCTATGAAGATTAGCATTTGTAACAATCAGTACAATTTGAATTGTACACTAAGATTTTAGGAGGCACATTGTGAAAAAGGCTATTATCGTTCAACTTCTCTTTTTATTCTTACTTATTAGCTGCTTTAAGCCAACAGAAAATCCCACAACAGGGAATATCCAAGGTATCATCAGAGACGCCATTTCGATGGAACCGATAGCTAATGTATCTATATCAGTTACAGATGGTGCAACCGTAACTACGAACGCAAGCGGTGAATATAATCTATCAGGCTTAATGCCAAAAGCTTATGATCTTCATTATGTTAAGAATGGATATTTGGATACCTCATCATCTGTTAGCGTAACAGCAGGGAATACGACCCAGAAAGATATTCAGTTAATCCCCGTATTGCCCGAATTAGTGTCAAACACTATTTTCCTGGATTTTGGCACACAGCTTTCTACGGCAAGTATTATCCTCTCCAATGGCGGCACTGGTCAAGTGAATTGGAATACAACCGTTACTGAAACCTGGCTTCATATCAATCCTGTTAGCGGCTCTATCACAACTGGCACATTGCCTGTGGCAGTCTCTGTGGATAGAGCTGGTTTGAATCCAGGCAATTACAGCACTTCTTTATTTTTCACTTCAAATACCAATAGTATAACGGTTAGTGTATTATTGACTATTCCCAGCGTTAATAGCCCGCTATTAACAGTAACACCTACACTATTAGATTTTGGAACTACTGATAACTCTGAAATACTGTCATTTTCAAATAATGGAACTGGCACGTCTAACTGGTCTTTGTCCTCTGCTCAAAGTTGGATTGGTTTTACACCCGCTTCAGGGAGTACAACCTCAGAAACAGATCAGGTAACGGTAACTGTTAACAGGACGGGTATGCAAAGTGGTAACTATTACGGTTTTGTTAACATTATCTCCAATAGCGGAAACATCTCGATACCGGTAAATATGGAAGTTACCCTACTTCCTACTTTAGCTGTTGATACCAACACACTGAACTTCAAGGAAACCCTAACAGTATTAACCGTTGGGATAACCAATTTCGGAAACGGAACTCTAAATTGGACTGTTACCGATAATGCGGATTGGCTATCCGTTCAACCGAGTTCGGGAATCAATAATGGAAAGATTACTGTCACTGTTAACCGTGGCGGATTAACTGGTGGCAACTATACGGGAAATGTTTTGATTGCCTCTAATGGAGGAGAAAAAACTGTTATTGTAAATATGGAAGTTACAGCCAACCTCCCAGATGGCGTTACTTTACTATCGGCAAGCATGATAAACCAAAACACATCCCAGATAAAGTGGCTACGGTTTGTAGGTGGGGGCTTCACCTCATATAAAGTATATCGAGGTTTTTCAAGTAATGTAAACTATACGAATGGGGTATTGGTTTCTGAGATAACTACTTCGAATCTGCTTACTTACGATGATACAGGCTTGCAACCTCAAACTCAATATTACTATTGTGTTTATGTAAAAAATAGCCAAAATCAACTGCTGCCCAGCACCAATATCCTCAGTGTTATTACTCCTCCCACTATAGGGCAATGGAGCTTAAACCAAACTATTACGGGTTTGAGAGCTGTGGATTTATGTAATGACCATTTTGGCTTTGCAGTTGGGAATACAACTTACTATTATGATGGCACAAACTGGTCCCAAGAAAATACTTATGCGAGCGATGACATATTGGTTATTTCTCCCACATGTGCCTATACAGAAGATTACCATTTTGACGGAGCAACTTGGACAGCAATACAATATCCATATTATGGAAATTGTGTAACTGGCACTGATCCTAATCACATCTGGATGGGTGATTATGATGGCAAAATTTATTTCTATGATGGGTCATCTTGGGCAGTTAATGATTTGGAGTATAGCCATATTTTTGAGATTGATGCATTGCAAAGCGATATTGTTTATGCGGTGGATTGGAATGGAAAGGTTATCAAATACAATGGAGTTGGATGGAGCCTGATTTATCAGATACCTTCAGGCGATCCTTCAGGAATTAAAGTGGTAAGCGATGGAGATTTCTGGGTTACTGTTTATTCTGGGTTAAATGGATATATATATCATTTTATAGAAGATGGGTTTACTTCTAAATGGACTTTCGATAAATCTGTTTACTGCATTGATGCTCTTTCTGCAAGCGATGTTTGGTTTGGGGGCAGATCTGGGTCGCTCTGGCATTATGATGGAAATAATCTTTTATCGGTCGATTCTTCATGTACTTTCGACATTAAAGGGATTAAAATGTTGGATGTTAATAATGGTTGGGCAGTAGGCTCAAACGGTATTTTAAAATACACCAGAAGCCGTAAGAAATGAAGCGCATATAGTATATCCCAATCAAGCAACCACAAATGCGGGCATTGTGCAAATATCACGCAGGTTTCTTAAGGAGATTTGTATGGATCAGATTAAAGTGTTGAATACCGAGATTGCCATTGTTTCCAGAAATGATAGCGATTACATCTCACTTACCGATATGTTAAAAGCCAAAGACGGCGTTTTTTTTATCTCAGATTGGCTACGAAATAGAAACACGATAGAGTTTCTGGGTATATGGGAATCTATCTATAATCCTCTGTTTAATTATGGCGAATCTGCCATAATTAAAAGCCAAGCTGGGCTGAATAGTTAGGTAGCAAAAAACAGATTAGCCCCTTAGGGCGACACAATATCCATTAATATTTACTTAACGACGGCATACCTGTATCGAAATATCAGATGGTACTAACGAGATTGTCTGCATACCTAAGCAAACATATCTGGATGCAGATGCTTGGATGGTGTCGCCCTATGGGGCTGTTCTACTGGGTTTATCTTACGAGGGTCTTCGTGCCTTCGGCACTCCGAACCTGTCGCTATCGTATGTCGCCCTATGGGGCTTTCATGCTGCAATATGCCTTAGGTTTTTATGCTGCGATATGCCTTGGGCTTACATGCTGCAATGTTCCTTGGGCTTTACAAGAAAACGATTTGTGTTAGGAGTCCTTCCTGCCTTTCCTAGTTATCATTTGCTTTCTTAACTTAGGTGTACAACAAGCAGATGCATGCAAAGCTAACTTGGGGGCAGGCTGGACTTCAATATGGCATAACCCACAGATAATGATAGATATAGCCATTATGCATTGTGAATCTGACTGAAGCCATGCTTTTACTACTGGACAATGAATGTGGTGTCCTGAAGTCCAGTGTGCCGTTAAAATATAGGTATGTATGTAATTAGCTTAGGCACAAAGGACTCCAGACACAAATCAAGTACTCCAGACACAAATCAAGGACTCCAGACACAAATCAAGGACTCCAGACACAAATCAAGGACTCCAGACACAAATCAAGGACTCCACAAATGATATAGCCATAATATATTGTGAAGTCTAGACCGCTGAAGATAGAGTTTAGCAGCATCGGAATGCTACTCTACGCCGTCTTTGGTAAAACGTAAGCAAAAGAAAACGCTCCCAATGGGGAGCGTTCAATACTTGGTGCAGAAAGCGGGACTCGAACCCGCACACCCGTTACAGGCACAAGATCCTTAGTCTTGCGTGTCTGCCAATTCCACCACTTCTGCACGGGAAAAGATCATTATTCTGTTACAGGGCTTTGCACTGGCGCAGTTGCTGGAGCTTTTGCTGGAGCTTGTTGTTCGGTATCTTTAAGTCTCTTTTGGCGTTCAATTACGCCACTGTTTCCACCTGAGTGAATGTTCTTCACCAAAAATGCCAAAAGCAGGCAAGAAGCCACAAATAGGAGGGCAAGGATCTGAGTCCATTTTTTTAGAAAAGAAGATGCTCCGCTTCCGCCGAAAACGTTCATGGCAGCACCACCAAGACTGGCATCCAAGCCACCTTTAGAGGTTTGAGCCAAAATCACCAGAACCAAAGCGATGCAAATTATTGCATGTACAATTAAAGCTACCGTGTATAAAACCATTGTATTATCCTTTTTAAAGCTACTTAAGCTAACTTAGAGGGAACTAAAAATATGCAGGGCTTTTTCTGTCAATCAAAAAGTTGTTTTGAGACGCTAAGCAACATGGCTAGAAGCAGTAATGCTGCACCTATAAGTGTCCTTATTCCTATCTCTTCGTTCAATAACAGCCAGCCACCCAACAAAGCAAACATCCCTTCTGAACAAAGTATCACAGCTGCTTTCACCGGCTCTGCCTTCTTCTGAGCTTTAATTTGTAAGGTATAAGCAATGCCTACGCTAAGTAAGCCACCATATAGTAAAGGTAAACCTGCATGCAAGATATCGGCTCCCAGTTTGGGCGAAACAAGGTAGCCTGGTTCTTTTACTAAGTTCCAAACCACAGCCCCGACAGCACTATAAATGGCACAAACAGCAAATTGGGTATATGCCAAATAGCCGGTTTCATATTTTGTGGTGTAATAACCCACAAGCTGTACATGCCAAGCGAAAAACACCGCACCAAATAATACTAACAGATTGCCAAACGATACTTCCAAAGATTCCGGACGGTTGATAAGAAACATCCCCAAGGTTGCAAGGACTACTGCTATTACAATTTGGAGTTTCAATTTCTGCTTTCTAAATATACCCATAATTGGCACTATCACCACATAGAGTCCCGTGATAAAGCCAGCCGAGCCTGCGCTGGTGAACATCATGCCTATTTGCTGCAAGCTGGCAGCGATAAATAACACTGTTCCAATCAGCCAAGGGAATGCCCTGTCGTTTTTTGCTTTACGAGCATAAAGCAGCCATACAAATAATGCTCCCAAGGCAAATCTAATCGCATTAAAGGTGAAGGGATCAAGGCTCTCCATCCCCATGCGCTGTGCCACAAAGGCAAAGCCCCAGATGGCAGCAGTAATTAACAGTAGCAGATTAGTTAGCATCCTCTCCGTTTCCTGCGACGGCTTAAGGCTAAACCACCAAAGCCGCCAATAATTGCCAGATAGTAACCTAGATCATACCAAAAACCAGTGTTATTGCTTTCGTAAATAGACACTTCCGGTACAAAGATTGAAAGCACTAAAGAAAAGGGGGCAATCCAGCCGTGCCATATTCCCCACAGAAATCCTGCCGGCTTTTCTGGACTGCGGTCATTCAAACCGGGAGCACAAGCACTTAGCAACAACAGTGACACAATAATAATTACCAGTAATCTGATCATGGGCGTTCTCCTTAAAGTTTTTTACGCGATCACTACTGTTTAGACAGCGGCTTAGAGTCAAGAAAATAGTTGTTGCAGGTTAGTGTTTCGCAAGGGAGATTTTTTAAGCATCATATAATCCCATCAAAGTCGTCTTGCAAGTATTGCCCTATCATTGCCCACCCATTGCCCACCTCAAGGGCAATGAGTGGGCAATGATAGGGCAATGCCTGCAAGGGAGATGCTGGTGCATGGGGTGGCAAACTACGATTTGCCACAGCATCCTTAGGATGCTTTTCAGACAGTTTCACTGTCTCTGCCAATTCGGAGATTGGCAGCCCAATAAGAGAACTTGGACTTACAATTACGCTGCGAGAAGTTTGACTTACAATTACGCTGCGGCGAGCTTTGTGCACAACCAACCAAGCTATAACACAGCGTAATTGTGAGTTAAAGTGAGCATTGTACGCAGCCGATGTTTAAACTCATAAAGCGGCGAAATTGTAGTTAACGGAGTTTTATCTTTAAGATGTCGTCACCGCTTTATAAGTCAATATATCGCCGCTTTATAGGTCAACATACAGAATAGATATTCCCCCAAATTGTTAATAGGAGCACGGATTGGGTTAGGTAAATCAGGAATAAATTAGCAGTTGATTTGCTTTTTCACCGATTTTAGCTTTACTCCTTGTTCTTTATCTGTGTTAATCTGTGTTCCTATTTAATCTATTCCACCCTATAAATTGCTTTCCTCAAAAATGAGAGAATGGCAATACACTACTTTCTACTTGACAGAATTATTTGTTTTAAATCCTATTCTTTGATGAGGATAAAGATATGCCAAAACATCGGAAAATGATTATGGAAGAGATTGACCCCCAAAGCGTTGAAGGTTGCACGGATGCGCAAAAAATGTTTTATGAATCTATGGGTTACAAACCATATCTTAATACTAGTAATAAAGTTGTATGGCTATCTCCAGAGCTGCATAGCCTGCGAATACATGCCAAGCAAAGACGTACCTTTCTACAGCGACCTATTTTTAAAAAAAAGGTACTGGTTCCGGTGCGAAAAAAGCATCGGTCTTGGATATCTAAGTTCTTCAAAAATAACTGGCTGTTTTTTCTTATTATTGTAGGTCTTATGGCATTTGTTTTGGCTTATATGAAGCAATACTTTTAACCACTTAAGAGATATTAGGAGTTTATCAATTTGAAAATATTACTTACTAACGACGATGGCATCTTTGCCCCTGGCTTACGAGCCTTGGCGGCTGAACTGAAAGATGCCGGACACGAGATAACCATAATCGCACCAGATCGTGAGCGTAGCGCAGCTTCTCATTCCCTCAGCTTGGGCACAGATATTCTTGTGCAAAACATAGCCGATGGCGAATACGCCGTAGGCGGAACACCTGTAGATTGCACCGTAATCGCTCTGCAAAAGATATTAACCGAACCCGTAGATTTGGTAATCTCAGGCATCAACGCAGGACAAAACATGGGCGAAGACGTCTTATATTCTGGGACGGTGGCTGCTGCTGTGGAAGCATCTCTGATGGGAAACCGTGCTATTGCCATCTCCATCAATTCCTATCGTGACCAAAAATACGAAGTGGCTGCCAAATGGATGCGCAAAATGCTGGATTTGGGAATTGACCAATTAGCTGAACCGCACGGAGTTCTGAATATTAATATTCCCAACATTGAGCTTAGCAAAGTTAAAGGCATTAGGATTACAAAAACCGGTCACCGCAAATATTACAACTTTATCAAAGTGATAGAAGAACGGGAAAAAGAGTTCACCTATCGAGTGGGAGGAGATATGCCCGTGTGGGATACTGAACGAGGCACAGATGCCGATGCGATAGCAGAAGGCTACATTTCTATTACTCCTTTGGGTTTTGATCTCACTCGTGGTGAAGCCTTTCCTGCAATTCTGGAATGGGTGGAAACCAATAAATTGCTGCACCTGGAGCCGTAATGCGGTTTGAAGACCAAAGGCAAATACTAGTAAGAGAACTAAAGGCAGCAGGCATCGAAGATGCTAATGTAACAAAAGCCTTTCTGTCTGTCCCTCGAGAAGACTATGTTTTGCCAGAATACAAAGATTATGCTTACCGAAATCAGCCGCTGCCGATACAGCATAACCAGACAATCTCCCAGCCTTTGATGATTGCGCTTATGCTCCAAATCCTTAAACTGGAAACTACAGATACAGTTTTAGAAATTGGAACAGGAAGCGGGTATCAAAGCGCATTACTTGCCGAAATAGTGAAAGAAGTTTGTACGGTTGAACGGATTGAAAGCCTATCCTTAGCAGCACAGAAAGTACTGCGGCAAGCTGGATATAGAAATATCTTCTTCCGTATAGGAGATGGTCATTCAGGTTGGCAGAAAGCATATCCTGCTCACAAGTCTTTTAACAAGATAATTGTTTCGGCAGCAGCGGATAGCATCCCTGAGCGTTTGGTAGATCAGCTTGCTGAAGGAGGAATTATGGCTATTCCTGTAGGTTCTTCCACCACGCAAATCTTGAACATTATCTATCGGATAAACAACAAAATCTCAATAACAGAAAGCAGTGCTTGTTCATTTGTACCATTAATAAGTGATGAGTCCATTTCGAGGTAAAGATGTTTAGATTTATTTTCCGTTGGCTAAAATCCCTGCTTTTCAAGCCAGATAAAAACGCAGCCCTGCGCCGCTTTTCTATCTTTAAGAAACTGGATTCATTCGAACTGTATCAGCTTAACAACTTCCTGCATAAAAGGAGCTTTAAAGCTGGAGAGTTATTATTTGATAAGGATTACCCTCTTGAAATGATATTCTTTATTGAGCAGGGAGAAATTGAAGTTTTAGGAAATGCTAATCCACGCGGACATAGTGTGCTAAAAAAGAACCAATGGATTGGAATTATGGATATGTTCCATGAGAACATTCGCAGTAGTTCAGCTAAAGCACTAACAGAGGTGCAGGCTTTGGCAATATCACGGTTTGACCTTAATGAGCTGATAAACAAGAATCCCCACATGGGAGTGACAATACTTACCGGCATATGCGAATCCCTTAGCAAGTACATCTTTCAATCCTGTGAACATAGAAATAGCTCTAATAATGCAGATGCTAGTACCCAAAACTCTTCGGGAACATCAGAGCCACGGTAAGGCTTATGAACTGGACTAAGACACTCTTTTTTACTTTCCTTATTGGAATCTTGGTATTGGGAGTTTTCTTTTACCGGTGGATATTTGCAAACTTAGTGTATGCCATGGTATTCTCGTATATTCTAGACCCCTTTGTATCATGGTTTGAAAGACGCAGAATTCCCCGTTGGCTATCGGTGGTTAGTGTTTACCTCGTTCTTATTGGTATAGTTGCATGGTTTACCGCACACTTTATTCCAGACCTCGTGAAACAAGGTAACTACCTCTTTGATATCTTTAAAAGCGGACAGCAGTTAAGCGGCAAATACATCGTGAACTTGCCTTTTGTTAACGGGATATACGAATTTATGCAGGACATGGATACTAAACTTCCTGGGCTTCTTTTAGCTCCCAAGATGGTTGAGATTCTAGATAACGCCAATTCAGCTCTGGCAAGTATCCCTAAGCTATTGATGGATAACTACCAGAACATCCTTTCAACCCTTTCACTAATCGCTACGATACCCCTTCTCAGCTTTTTTATGCTGAAGGATAAATACAAGCTCCGCAAAGCTGCAATGGAATTGGCTTCCAACCGCTATTTCGAATTGTGCATCATCCTGCTCAGAAAGTTCGATTCCACAGTCGGCACCTTCCTTCGAGCAATGCTTTTTGAAGTGATAGCTGTGGGCTTTATGGCTTCAATTGCTTTTGGTATAGTAGGTGTTCCCAATCCTGTGTTGATTGGTGCCACTGCTGGTGTAGCCAATATTATACCCTATTTTGGTCCATTCATGGGGGGAGCTTTAGCAGCTTTAACATTGCTGATTAACGGTAGCCCTCTTATCATGGTTGTGTATGCTGCATTGGCTATGTATATCGTTCAGATAATTGACAATAACATTGTGTATCCCCTAGTTGTTGGGACAACTATCAGTATGCACCCCTTGTTGGTGTTGTTAACGGTAATAGCGGGTGGTTGGTATGGAGGGATACTATGGATGTTGATTTCGGTACCCTTGGTTTACATTTCATACAGCTTGATAAAAGTACTATACACTAATCTTAAAGACTTTAGAATAATATAGGAACGAGGAATGCATGAGTATCTTTGATAAATGCTATAACTTTACAGACGCCCGCAAAGCAATCGACAGCGGATATTACCCTTACTTCAGAGTAATCAGTTCAGAGCAGGATACCGAAGTTATCTGCGATGGACAAAAGATGCTGATGATGGGTTCTAACAGTTATTTAGGATTAACTAACCACCCCAGGGTAAAAGAAGCCTCTATAAAAGCAATTGAGAAATACGGTAGTGGCTGTGCAGGTAGCCGATTTCTTAACGGTACGCTGGATATTCACATAGAGCTGGAAGCCGAGCTTGCCAAGCTTTGTGGAAAAGAAGAAGCTCTTGCCTACCCCACAGGTTATCAGGCAAATGTAGGCTGTATTTCTGCCATGGTAACTAAAAATGACTACATAATTACGGATAAGTATGACCATGCTTCCATAATCGATGGATGCAACCTTTCTGAAGGAACAATGCTTCGCTACAACCATAACGATATAAACTCTTTAGAACGTGTCTTGCAGAAAATAGACGGCAAGAACTGTCTAATTGTTGTGGATGGGATATTCTCCATGGAGGGTGATATTGCCAAGCTGCCCGAAATTGTAGATTTAGCAGAGAAGTATGGCGCAGCGCTGATGGTTGATGAAGCCCATTCTCTTGGTGTGTTAGGAGCAACTGGTGCTGGAGCTGCTGAACACTTTGGCTTAATAGATAAGACAGATTTGATTATGGGTACTTTCAGCAAATCCTTAGCCTCTGTGGGTGGGTTTATTGCTGCAAGCGAGCCTCTCATACACTACTTAAAGCACAAATCCCGAGCCTTAATCTTTTCTGCTTCCCTGCCCCCTGCCTCCACGGCAAGCGTGTTGGAAGCCCTGAAGATTATGAAAGAAGAGCCTGAGCGCATCGCCAAACTTTGGGATAACACACATTACATGCTCTCAGAATTCAAAGCCATGGGCTATAATACTGGTGATTCCTGCACTCCAGTTGTCCCGCTGCATGTTGGGCAAATGATGGCTGCTTTTCAAATGTGGAAGCGGCTGGGAGAAGAAGGTGTGTTTATAAACCCAGTTGTACCGCCGGCTGTCCCGCCCAATTCGTGTTTGATCCGTTGTTCGTTTATGGCTACACATACTCGATCTCAGCTCGATATGGCACTGGATAAATTCCGAAGTATAGGCAAAGAGCTGAACATAATATAGACTTTTTAACAAAAACAAATAAGCCAATAATGGAGGAACCATGGCAAGCAAAAACAGTGCTGAGTACTATCCCAATTTTAAGGATATGTCTCCAATTCGTGCAATCGCCGAGACTTTGATGAATAATCACATGGTAAGAACCGTGAACATCAGAGAAGCTTATGAAATGGCAAAGAAACAACCTGGTGTTGGGATGACCGATTTACCTATCTATCCCGAGTTTGTGAAACTGCACAATCTCCCTTCCGACGCTAAGGTACTGGACGATTGTCATGGAAACATCATTGGCAGAACCGCCAAAGCACGACGTTTCTACCACCGCTTGAACACATCACAGAAGAATAAGCTGGAAGGCGATTTCCGTGAAGCCGTATGGCAAATGCAGCAGTATCCGCTTATTAAAGCCGAAGCTATTTTGGGTATGGATAAGGATTTGATGCTAAAAGCCACCTTCATTACCACAGAAAGCGATGCAGCCAATCTATACAACTGGCTATTGAACTTTGCTCCTTACGAACAGATGAAGGAGCAATATGAGTCCAGCCCTAAACACCCTATTCAAGATATTATCTTAATTGCCTTTAACGAATGGACTTGCGACGATAGCTTTTACAACAACGTGGGTGCTCCTCAGCTCGCTTTAGTAGATGAAAAGCATAACGTGATAGTAAATCTCGGCATGCGCTATTTTGGCGAACGCAAAAAGGGAACCCTCACCATGGCATGGACTTCTGGCATTCGCATCGGAATGGCTGCTTGCCACGGCGGAATTAAAGAAATAGATTTCACTACCTGCACCGACGCCAAATACCACAAGTTCGGCAAGCGTTCCATAGCTTTTTACGGGCTTTCCGGCACCGGTAAATCCAGCCATACCAACAATAGTGATAATGCTGGCACCCTGCCTAGCGGTTTCTCTAAAGTCGTTTTACACGATGATGCTTTCCAGATTGATCTCGAAAACAAGGTTTGCCGTGCTTGGGAGCCTACCCTGTTCGACAAGACAGATAGCCGCCCCATCGACCATCCTGATTGGAAATTTGCCCTCGCCTTAATGAACCATGCTATTCTTGAGATAGACGGCAAGAAAATCCCCGTTGGACAGGATGCTCGCAACTCTAACGGACGTGCCTTGCTTGACCGCAGCCTTTTGGGCAAATATGTGAACCGCTGTGCCTTCCCTAAAGCCCTTGTTTGGCTGATGAAGGATTCTGTGTTACCTCCCGTTATTAAATGCAGCAATAAAAACTTGGCAATAGCCATGGGAGCGGCACTTATGACTCAGCGCAACCGCGCCGAAAACGTTTCCGAAGAAGACCTAAACAAACTGGTATTCGAGCCTTTTGCCAATCCTTTCCGTGTTTACGAGCTGTATCGTGATGTGGAAGCTTTCCTCGCCGTTGCAGATAACGGAGCAGATTTCTATTGCTTCAATTCTCGTGGCTATTGGAAGGAATCGGACGATGTGCTGGAAGCTATACCGCTAAAAACTTCCCTAACTCTCCAAACCGCATTGCTAACAGACCAGATAACCTGGGAACCTTGGGCTACTTTGCCCGGTGCCATGATTCCTACTCGCGAATCAATCGAAGCCATTCTCCCCGGTTATTATGATAAATACAATCCCGAGCTGCGTGGCAACAAAGATAAGTACATTGCTTTACTGAAAGATAGATTCCAGCAACGTAGAGATTACCTGATGAACAGCGATTTGAAAGAAAAGCCCGAAACCCAAGCCAATCTGGTAAATTCCCTTAACGTATAAACTAGATACTAAACACAATAAATACCAAATAAAGCGGGATCGATGATCCCGCTTTTCACATTTCCCAAAGAGGAAATGCCCCTACTGTTAGCACTCGCCTCGAGTGCTAACAGCCGAGGGCGGCTGTTAATACTCTGCCGAAGATATTCCACACTTGCAAGGCTCGTTACGCAGGATCGGCATCTTGCTCTACAGCCGAAAGGGGATTCATCGGGATCCGATCGGGATCTCATCGGGTGTGCTCCCGTTCAACACCCCTTCAATAGCGGTTTAGATCGGTTTCGGATAAACAAGGGTGGAGAGTTTGTATAACGGCTTATTCCTATGCTAGAATAAAGCACACGGTTAATTCCCTGCGCGCATCTCCCAAATCCTGTCCCTAAGTTCTGCTGCCCGTTCAAAATCCAGACTGGTGGCTGCTTTATTCATTTCTTTGGTAAGTAGCTCAATAACCTTTTCTTTGCTATCCAGCTCCAGATACTCCACAAAATCCTGTTTGGAAGGTTTCGCATTGGGTTTTTCAGCTTTCCCGATATTATCGTAACCCTCTGCTATGGATGTGGATTGCATTATCTGTTCGATAGTCTTCATAATTGTTTGCGGAGTAATGTTGTTAGCCTCATTATATGCTATTTGTTTTATCCTGCGGCGATTAGTCTCGGTCAAGGTCTTTTGCATGGCAGCTGTTATTTCGTCGCCATAGAATATTACCTTGCCATCCACATTACGGGCTGCACGCCCAGATATTTGGATGAGAGAGCGAGCAGAGCGCAAGAAGCCTGTTTTATCAGCATCCAGAATTGCCACTAGCGATACTTCCGGTAAATCCAAACCCTCACGCAACAGGTTTACTCCCACAATTACATCATGTTCTCCCAAACGTAACTCGCGGATAATCTTAGCACGTTCGATAGTATCAATATCGCTGTGCAAATAGCTTGCTTTTATACCTGCATTCTTTAGATATGTAGTAAGGTCTTCGCTCATCCGCTTGGTAAGGGTCATCACCAGCACTTTTTGGCTTTTGGCTGTTCTTGCCTTTATCTGGGCAATCAAATCGTCCACTTGATGCTTAATAGGCTTAATCTCTATCTCTGGATCCAACAGCCCTGTGGGACGGATAACCTGCTCCACAATCTCACCCTGCGTAAGGCTTAGTTCATAATCGGCAGGTGTGGCAGAAACAAAAACTACCTGCTTCATAAATTGCTCAAACTCCTCGAAACGCAAGGGGCGGTTATCAAAAGCCGATGGCAAGCGAAAGCCATATTCCACGAGATTCTTCTTGCGAGTATAATCCCCTCCGAACATACCATGAACCTGAGGAATGGTTACATGCGATTCGTCTATTACAAACAGGAAATCATCAGGGAAATAATCCATCAGGCAACTGGGAGGCGTACCCACACTGGCACCGGTTAGATGGCGGCTATAGTTCTCGATACCGCTGCAATAGCCAAGCTCACGCATCATTTCCAGATCAAAGGAGGTGCGTTGCTTCAAGCGGTCAGCCTCCACATAACGTTGATTTTCTAGATAATACGCCACGCGAGCGTTCATTTCAGTTTCTATACTCGTCAGTGCTCCGCGCATCTTTTCTTCGCTCATAATGAAGTGAATAGCGGGGTACACCGGATACGTTTCCACCACCCCAAGGCTTTGATAAGAAATGGGATGCAGTTTTTCCAGACGGAACACTTCATCACCAAAGAACTCCACCCGCAGGCAATGCTCCAGATAGGCGGGGTAAATATCCACAATATCCCCACGGACTCTGAAAGCTCCACGCTCGAAGGCTATGTCATTACGGCTGTAGTGGGCTTGCACAAGGCGGGATATCAGCTCTTCCCTATCCATCTTCATACCTGTTTCCAAACGAATAAGAGCTTCGCGGTATTCTTCGGGAACACCCAAGCCGTAAATGCAGGACACAGACGACACAATAATCACATCCCTGCGTTCCATTAAGCTCATGGTTGCCCGCAGGCGCAGCTTCTCTATTTGCTCGTTTATGCTGCTATCCTTCTCTATGTAAATATCCTTACCTGGAATATATGCCTCCGGCTGGTAATAATCGTAATAGCTGATGAAATACTCCACTGCATTATCCGGGAAAAGCTGTTTTAGTTCACCATAAAGCTGCGCTGCTAGTGTTTTATTGTGAGATAGGACTAATGTGGGTCTATCTAATTTGGCGATAACATTGGCAATGGTAAAGGTTTTGCCGCTGCCGGTTACGCCCAGTAACACCTGATGCTTCTTTCCAGTCTCAACGCCTTCAACTAGCTGTTTAATCGCCTCTGGTTGATCTCCGGATGGGTTGTAATCGCTTACCAGCTTAAATATAGACATTTATACCTCTTATAAAAAGTGAGAGTGCTGCGCACAAGTGAGAGCTTCGCAGGTGAGAGTGCTGCACACAAGTGAGATTTAATGGTGAGATTTATAGTGATACATGTTTCTCACATACTCTGTTCTCACCTGCAAAGCTCTCACTTGCTTAGCTCACGCTTGCGTAGCTCTCACTTACAAATAGTTCTTGACACCAAAGCCAAAACTCACTTCGTTGCAAACAAGGAAAGCAATTGCCTTCTTTTTGTCGAGTATAATTTAACCATAGGAGTATAGAAGATGACCAGTCATGAAGATTTACAAGTTAATTTCGAGAACCTGCTTAAACTTGGCTATGCAGTTGTCGATGTGCGTTACAAAGACTATGATGTTTGCTCTGATACCCATAAACTAGTGATAGCAAGGGTTGATTCCGACCGTGACGATTTTTATCAGGACATGCTCAAGCTCTATACAGGTGTGGAGTTTAAACCAAGTGAACTCTTTGAAGTTTGGATGGATGTACTTAAACACAAGATTAAAATGAGCATGGTGCTAAACCGTGACATCGCTATCAAAGTAGCTGCTTTGGACTACATAGAGACCGAATATTCAAGCTGATGGCAGAACAATCATTATTGCTGATTAAGCCCAATGCAGTGCAACATAAGCATATTGGGCATATAATCTCTTTGCTGGAAAAAGGTGGCTATCATATTGCAGCTTTAAAGCTCTTTCGCTTTGATTCTGAACTTGCCTCTCTGTTTTATGCAGAGCATGTTGGCAAAAACTTTTTCAAGGGCTTGGTAGAGTTTATGACCTCAGCCGATACAGTAGCGATAATAGTGGAAAAGGACAATGCTATTCACGATTTACGGGAGCTAATCGGAGCTGTTGAACCAGAAAAGCGCAAACCTGGCACAATACGCTTTCTCTTTGGAGAAGGGGTAACTGAAAACGGAGTGCATGCCTCAGACTCTTTGGCAAGCGCAAGAAAAGAAATTGGCGTTATCTTTGAGGTTTAACGGGCTTGTAGCAAACTGATAAGTTTTACTATTCTCAGTTAATCAGAAAGTACAGTTCATAAAAGTACAGTTCATAAAAGCAGAGTTCGGATATTCATCCGAACTCTGTAACTTTATCTCCCAATAAACATAACAGGGAGGCTCTTATCTCACTGACTTATCATTTTCAGCGCCATCAGACACCAAATCAGGACTATCTAAACTCTGGATTTTATCATAATCAGCTTTATTAATTCTAATCACTTCATTATGCATGGCTTTATCCAGTTTCACATTGCTAAAGGGCGCATTGATAGTCTCGATATTTAATGAATATCCCACAATCAAACCCGCAAATACAATAGAAACCATGCTCATTAGCTTTATCAGTATGTTTATACAGGGTCCGGCGGTATCTTTGAATGGGTCGCCCACCGTATCGCCCACGATTGTAGCTTTGTGCCCATCAGAACCCTTACCACCATGAAAGCCTGATTCCACGTATTTCTTGGCATTATCCCAAGCTCCACCAGAGTTATTCATCATCACAGCCAGCACAAAACCACTGGATAATGCACCGACTAAAACTCCCAGAACACCAGTAACTCCAAAAATCAAACCAGTAATAATGGGGGTAAGAATACCTACTAAAGCCGGCAATAGCATTTCTTTTTGAGCACCGACGGTGGATATTTTAACGCACCGTGCATAGTCCGGCTTACCGCTGCCATCCATAATCCCAGGGATTTCTTTAAATTGACGGCGCACTTCCTTCACCATTTCCCCGGCAGCACGTCCCACGGCTTTTATAGTTAGCGAAGAGAACACAAATGCCACCATGGCACCCACAAATATACCCAAGAGGAACTTTGGGTTTAGCACATTGATCTGGTAGAAGCTTATAAAGTCTGATATTGAGGCTTTGGCAAGTGGTATTTGCTCGCTAAACTTAGGGCTGTAGTGGATGTTCAGAAATAGCACTTGTCCAGCTTTATCACCAATTAGCAACAGACCTGCGCGCACTTCTTCAAGATAAGCAGCAAGCAAAGCCATGGCTGTAAGAGCTGCACTGCCAATGGCAAAGCCTTTTCCCGTAGCGGCAGTTGTGTTGCCTACTGAATCCAGATTATCTGTCATTTCACGCACATGTTCCGGAAGGTTACACATCTGTGCATTGCCCCCGGCATTATCAGCAATAGGCCCAAAGGCATCCATAGCCAGAGTAACACCCAAAGTAGCAAGCATTCCAACAGCACCAAATCCGATGCCATAAAGCCCCATTTCTATCGAAGCAAAACCGTGGCTACAAATAAACGCCCCCATGATACCCACAACAATAGTTATTACCGGAGCTGCCGTGGAACGCATTCCAACCGATATTCCCTCGAGGATTACAGTTGCTGGACCATATTCAGATTGCGCCGCTATATCACGGGTGGGCTTATAGCTGTGTGAGGTATCCAGCTCGGTGAATCTACCAATAAGGATACCTGCCGTTAAGCCGATAACCGTGGAGATAAACACTCCAAAATAGTAATCTGAAGGTAACAGCACCTTAGTAATGAAAAAAGCGGCTACAGCAATAAGCACAGAGCTAAGATACACGCTTTTATTGAGGGCAAACATCAGTTCTTTGGTGCCTGCATTTTCCTTTGCGCTAACCACAAACACGCCCAATATAGAGAGAATTGCTCCCACACCTGCTAGTATCATGGGTGCGGTAACAAAGTTTATCGCTAAATGCGCATAGCTTTCGCCGAGCATGGCTACTGCGCCCATTCCTAAGGCAGCAGTGGCAAGGATAGAGCCTGCATAGGATTCATACAAATCTGCGCCCATGCCAGCTACGTCACCAACGTTATCACCCACATTATCTGCGATGGTAGCGGGATTGCGAGGGTCGTCTTCCGGGATATTAGCTTCTACTTTGCCCACCAAATCTGCTCCAACATCGGCAGCTTTTGTGAAAATACCACCGCCTAAACGGGCAAACAGAGCTTGTGTGGATGCGCCCATGCCGAAACTAAGCATTATTACTGTTATACTCTGTAATGGCACTTGAAAGCGATTTAAAACATAAAACCAAATAGAGATATCTATCAAGGCAAGCCCAACAACGGTTAAGCCCATCACGGCACCTGCACGGAAGGCAACCTTTAAGCCTTTATTCAGGCTCTTTGTGCAAGCTTGTGCGGTACGGTTGGAAGCCAGCGTCGCAATATTCATGCCAACATAGCCCGCCAAACCACTGAAGAAACCACCTGTCAAGAAAGCCCAAGGCACCAACCAGTGCAAAACACCTAAGCCCCAAACCATAATTTGAAATATTACGAACGCAACGATAAAGAATATTCCGACACCTTTATATTGTTGCTTCAAGTATGCAAAAGCACCTTCACGAACATAACCTGCAATCTCTTGCATCCTTGCTGTTCCAGGATCGTGAGCTTTTACCTGATAAAAGAATACCATTGCGAAAACCAATGCTAGGATTGCCCCAATAGGTGCTATAAACCAGAGAATAGGTATGGCTATCATATCATAATACCTCTAACAATTTGGATTTGAGAATGCTTTTAAGATTACATTCCCTGTGTGAAGAGCTTTTTATAGACTTAAGCGATTCTGTCAAATAGAATATTAGGTTAAGCGCACTACCCTGTTGATAAAATAAGACTTGTAAGCTTAATAAGCTGCCCTAAAATCTGTGCAAGACTTAGGCAGGTACCACATATAGCTTGCAAGAAAGAACTGCGAATGGAGTTCAAAGACGGATACTTTGGATAGTTCCTTGGTTAAGTTTTAGGGCAGGCTCTCCATGAATCATCATAACAATGCCCAATTCCTCTCCACACTTTGGGCAGGTAGGCTTGCTAAAGGTTTCTGCTCCGCTTAAGCCAACATAATCATCGGTGAGGCGGCTGATTAAACACTTCAGCAAGCGTCCCTTACCAGCTTTGAAGTAACGGAATAGCTTGTAACCACAACGGCAGTGAATATCTATAATCTTACCCGTTCTCATGGTGCTTGCCTTAGCTTTACATAATAAAGTTTAAACGCTTGAGGGGCATGCTATAAAGCTTCTTTTTCTCCCAATTTAGCAGTGCCACTAACACATCATATACAGAGGGGCTTTCCAATAGCTTACACACACGTATTTCGTTGTCTATCAATTCTATACTCTGAATGATTTTGCAGAGGTCATAGCTCTTTTGGCGGGTGGGAGTAGTCTTGGTGAAGATATAGCTTTCTTGCTTGTTAAATTCTGCTATTTTGCCAGCGGCTTCTGCCACCATTTCCAAAGGAATGGTAAGAGATATTAGTTCGCTAACAGGTAGCAAAGCTTTGCCCTGTAAGGTATCGCAAGATAAAAGGTTAAACTCCGGTATGCGGGTGTTACGGAACTCACTTAGGATCATCTCTGGCGGATAGGGAGCATAAAAAGAGATATCAAAGAACTCTCCCATGCCCTCTACGCCAACTGGCAGAGGCGGGGAAAGGCTAACCTTTGGATGTGGCGAAAAGCCTTGAGTAAACACCGTTTGCATGTCTAAAATAGCTATCCTGCGGAATAACATCCGCATCCAGTCCAGATGCGAGATAAAGCGTAATAATCCCACCTTTTGATAAAAAACCCGGTAGCGATAATTGGGACGTACTACAGTGCCAGGAGGGTGAATAATTGGGGGACGTGAATATGTGATAGTGGACGTGCTGGTGTTCAGCTTGGTCGTTGTGCTGGTGCTGGTTTGCACTTCATCGTTACACACGCCACACATAGAGCAGATATCCCTGCAATCAGTGGTCTGAACACCCTGCTGCGCCTTGTCCCATTCTGCTTTCAGAAATGTCTTACACACGCCGATATCGATAAAATCCCAAGGCAGCGTGTCATCCGTCTTTCTTGCTTCTAGATAATGCGCTATATTTGTATTAGTCTGCTTAAAAGCACTTTCCCAGAGTGAATAATCGAAACACTCGCTCCAGCCATCAAAACAAGCTCCCTGCCTCCATGCAGCTTCAATAACCGCTGCCATCTGCTCATCACCACGAGTAATAGCTGCTTCCAGAATAGAGGTCTCGATAGTATGGTATTTCACCTTGATGTTGCGAGCTTTTACGAAAGCCGCTTTTATGCGTCTGGCTCTATCCAGCAAAGTGTCCCTATCCAGCATGGCAGCCCATTGGAAGGGAGTGAAAGGCTTTGGCACGAAAGGTGAAAGCGTAACGTTTATCTGTAAGCGTCTCTTCCCCATCGTGTTGATTAAATCTATTAACGAGATTATGGCATCTATATCGCTTTCTTCTTCGGTGGGCAGCCCCAGCATGAAGTATAGCTTTATCTTTTGCCAGCCGAGGCGGATAGCGGTGTCTATGCCTTTTACAATATCCGCTTCGCTAAGGTTCTTGTTTATCACCATCCGCAGCCGTTCTGAACCTGCTTCGGGAGCGATGGTTAAGCCCTCTCTGCCAAGGTTCTTCATCACCTGCACCAGCTCCTCACTAAGGCTATCCACCCGCAGCGATGGCAAAGATATATGGGTTTTATTGGTATCCACGGTACTTAGCAGCTTTAGTAGCAAGTCCTGAATGCAGGAATAATCGCTACTGGAGAGGGATATAAGCCCCGCTTCATCCCAACCCGAAGCCTGAATTTCAGCAAGCAGGTCATTTAGAATATCCTCTGGAGCTCGCTCTCTCACTGGTCTGTAAAAATAACCCGCATGACAGAAACGGCAGCCACGAGAACAGCCACGCATTATCTCTGCAACATAGCGGTTATGAGTAGCCAATTGCCAAGATAAGAGCTGAGGTTTATGCTGTAAAGTAGATTCATGAAAGCCGGTATATTTACGGCTACGAACGCTTAGTTGCTCTGCATGCAAACTTGGTACATAGCAGCAATCCAGCTCAGCTATGTGTTTCAGGCGTTCCTTGCGGTTTGGGTGCTTTGCGAGGATATTAGCTATCTCGATTATCCCCTCTTCCGCCTCGCCGATATAGAACACGTCTATAAAAGGCAATAAAGGCAGAGGATTGGTAGCGCAAGGACCACCCGCCATGACAATAGGATCGGTCTCCAAACGCTGGTCTGAGTGCAAAGCAAGTCCGCTTAAATCTATCACTTCCAGCACATTGGTGAAGGTAAGTTCGCTTTGCAGAGTAATCCCCAGCACATCAAAAGCACTTAGCTCTATCCTGCTTTCCCATCCGAATAGCTTAAGCTTCTCTTCTCGCATCAGCTTGGCTAAATCTATCCAAGGCAGGTATGCCCTATCCGCCATAGCAAAATCGAGTCCATTGACAATGCTGTATAGTATCTTTAAGCCAAGATGCGAGATACCAAGCTCGTAAACATCTGGAAAGGCAAAGGCAAAACGCACTTTGGCAGCGGAAAAGGATTTCCTGCACGCGTTAATCTCGTGATCTATGTAGCGAGAGGGTTTATCCACCAGAGGCAGAAGATGCTCTATATCTACTTGCTTCATAAGCTGCGAATACTTACATTAATGCTATGCTGTTTACCCCAGCCAATGAATGACTGGCATGCGGAGCTTTCACTTAGTGGCAAATCGTTGCTGCCTTGATTGGGCTTGCTAAGTTCCACAAGGTTGTTACCATAGCGGCATTCCTGAATGGTAAACTTATCCCCTGGTTTTAACAGCTCTTGCATAGCAGAGAGGTCATTCAGAGACAGCAGCGCATCAAAGTAAGTACTGCGGAATTCATAAGTTACACCAGCGCGCCTAATGATATCCATGCTCTTCAGGATAAGCTCAGTATCAATATCGCTACCGGAAACCAGCTTGTACAAAGGGAGCGGGGCTTTTAGGTCCATGGCATAATAATCCACCAAGCGGCTGTTTGCAACTATTTCCAAAACTTCGGGCAGTGAGCCATTGGTATCCAGCTTAACTTTAAAGCGCATAGCCTTAAGCAGCTTTAAAAAGGGAATAAGATCGTCCTGCAAGGTTGGTTCTCCACCGGATACCACCACAGCCCCAAGTTTCTTACGGCGACGATAAAGAAAGCGCAGAACTGCTTCTGTATCAAGGGTATTGCTATAACGTTTGGGATCCACTACACTGGGGTTGTGGCAGTAAGGACAGCGAAAGTTGCAAC
>JAQUJJ010000173.1 GCA_028681035.1 Candidatus Cloacimonadota bacterium | reverse complement strand
TGATAAATTATCCGCTAAGCCTTTCGCTCAAGTAGCAGCGGCTGAGTAAGTAGTAGACCTGGTAGACTCTAGGGGAGGGCACGTAGCCCTCCTACTAACATTATAAGAAAGAGGTAATGCATATGTTCGGAAAAGATAAATGGGTATCAGAATTGCGTACAAAATTAGGTGTAACTAAAGAAGTGGCTGAAGACATTTTCGATACTAACGTAGTTATCATCCAAGAAGCTCTTAAAGAAGACACTGTCCGTATCCCTGGTGTTGGTGTACTACGCCGTAATGAGATCCCTGCTCACAAAGCTAAGAATCCTCAAGATGGTACAGAAGTAGACGTTCCAGCTCGGTTCAATACTCGTATCAACTCCCCAACACAAGATATCGTCTAAACGGTTTAAATGAAAGGATAAGTGATAAGTTATGACTGAACGTAAAATGACAATAGCTCGTGGTATGACTAGACTAAAGACACTTACAGCTCAGATTGAGAACTGCCTTAACGATATGCAACGGTATGCGGCGGGTAATACTAAAACTATTAGCCCCGCTAGCAACCAGAAAGACGTTAAGTCCAACCACCCTGAGGTATCAAAGTTAATGGCTTCTACTATGCAACAGTTTCAGGACTTATGTGCAGCGAAGACCAAGCTTAAACTTGCTATCGACGCTGCTAACGCTTCAACAGTCATTACCGTAGCTGGTAGGACTTTTACGATAGCTGAGGCTTTAGTACTACGAAATGCTAAGACTGGTGTTATGCAACACTACGAGCGCGCAGCTGCAGTTCTAGCGTACGCTGTCTCTAACGCAAACACTGAGGTGATTCGTTATAATCAGCAGTACTCTAAGATCACAGATGCAGAAGCACTAGCTACACTTGTAGCTGATGTAGCATACTTCGTAAAGGCTGAAGACATTACCAAGTTACGTGATTTCACTACAGTCTTCCGTGCGGAGATTGAAGGTACACTTAACGAGGTTAATGCGATCACAGAGATTAACTTAGACTAACAATATTATTGCTTGCGTAACGTAGTAAAGATACAACTAAAACAGCTTTGACTTTGGATAAAATGCTTCGATGCATTTATAAGAGAGCTTACGCTCACAGATAAGTGTTTAGTCGTTAGTGTTAAGTATTCAGTGTTTAGCTATATCAGTTCTAAGTCTAGAGTATAGAGTGTTATTTCAAATCCTATTCTAACTTTGGTCTTTGACCGTGGGTTGCAATGTTAAAGATGTCCCACGTATCTTTGAGGTTTAGGCTGTTACGCAAGCAATATTAATATGGGTCCTTAGCTTAGCTGATTAAAGCATTCGGCTCATAACCGAAGGATCGTCGGTTTGACTCCGACAGGACCCACCATAAAGAGACAAACGAGAGATGCAACATGCACCTCTCTTTTTTTGTACTCAATTTAAGGAGGTAGACATGAACAAACAAAGAGGTTATTGGGCTACAGTGTGGGGTATGCTCAAGACACTAGGTAATGCGTTTATAGGCGCGATGATAATACTATCAGGGTTCTTTGCGATAGGCGCAGTATGCGTATTCGTCAATAACCACACGTGTGAGCTGCTAGCATGGGTAGTTGGTGTATTGTTGATTGTAATGTACGCAGCGTTAGGGGACTACTTGAAAAGGAGGTTTGATGTATGATAAAGTACGTAGACACATTCATTCAGATCTTTCACGCAATACTTACGCTTGTTGTATTCATAGCCTTAGCAATACTAGGTATAGCATCAGTGTTACTTGTATTTAAAGAGACTACTGACGTGTCAAACTGGATAGTAGGTATTATGGCAGCTATGGTATATGCGTCACTAGTACTAACAACTATAGTACACTGTGTAGAAGCAGATTACTTATGGGTTAGAATGATAAGGAGGTGCATGGCGAAATGATTAAGGATGTAACAACACCAACAATTCTCTTCGGGGACAACTTAAAGGCAGGTGTTATTATAAGTGTTACGAGTGTACCAATGGGTAAAATAAGATATGGTATCATCTCAAGTATCGCTAAGCCCGTACTAAAAGAGGGCGTAGTATCACAGCTAATGAATGTAAAGACATTAACAAATGATGAAAGTCACTATGATTCCAAGTGGCTTGAACTTAATAGCAAGGATGTTAAGGACAAGAAAGTAATCATTAACATTCTACCTACGGAGGTGTCAAAGGATGTGGTGGGATGAGGATTACTGGATTTCACGTGATGGTACACGCAGAAGACCAGTTGAAATGGACTTGCAACACTTGCAGAACTGTATAGCTATGGTTAACCGTAATATGGAAGAGTACTATGATAGATATAGACGTAGAGGGCAGAGTCTATCTAACTTCCGAACTATGATTCAAACTTCTAGAATTTATACACTACTGCAAGAGAATATACGAATATATGAGACAACTGCGTCTAGGAGAGCAGTAACTACATCAAACGTATGGGGAACAAGAGAAGGAGGAGTAACAAGATGGGAAGTAATATAAGAAGAGGTAACTACTTAGCTGTAAACATATTGAAAAGAACTACGCCATTTAGTAATGATGAGGAAAACAATCAAGAGTTCAACGGCGTAACGGTTAAAATGAAGTCCCTACGCTACGATACATTCAGAGAAAGCACATCATGTCACGTATGTGGTATACGAGGTACGTACATGGGTTTAGACTCAGGGCAGGGCTGCAATCAAAAGAACCGTGGTCATTTCAACCTATACGCGACTGACACAGAAGGCAAAGAAGTACTAATGACCAAGGGTTCAAAGCTAGACCCTAGGGGCTACAAGACTACGTGCGCTGTATGTGCTAAGGAGCTAGATAAAACACTATGGAGACCTAAAGGCGGTGTGACTAATGTGGAAGCCTAGGGTGTAAACGCTATTTGGGGAGTGAGGTTATGAGCATGATACTAACGATATTTAGTATTCTTACACCTATAATTGGATTATTTGGTGGTTATACTAGCACGAGCTCACGCATAGTATACGTAATAGGCGCGTGTATAATGGTGAGAGGATTAAATCGTAGTGACCGTGATGAAGTAGGCGTAGGTTTTGGTTTCATGATGGCAATAGCTGTTGTTGTAGCGATAGACTTCCTTTCCGAACATTTTTCAATTATTTTAAAATAAAGTGTTGACAAACTTTTTCCTGTATAGTATACTCTGTATATCACTTAAACGCGTCAGTGTTCCTAGCGGCGAAGGAAGCGGGCTGTAAACCCGTGACATTGATACAACGATAGTTCGAGTCTATCCTGGCGCACCATGGGTATGTAGCTCAGTTGGGAGAGCATCTGCCTTGCAAGCAGAGGGTCGGGAGTTCGATTCTCCCCATTTCCACCAAACGGGTCCTTAGCCAAATGGGAAGGCGGCGGTCTCCAAAACCGCTATTGACTACGTTCGATTCGTAGAGGACTTGCCACAAATGCAGCGTTGGTCAAGTGGTCAAGATGCTACCCTGTCACGGTAGAGTCGGGGGTTCAATTCCCCCACGTTGCGCCATTCTTTATCTGGATGTAGCTCAGTATGGTCAGAGTGCTCCCCTTGGAAGGGAGAAGTCGAAAGTTCGAATCTTTCCATCCAGACCATATTGCGGGTTAGAGAAGTTGGTCATCTCACCAGCCTCATAAGCTGAAAATCGTCAGTTCAAGTCTGACACCCGCAACCATATTGCTTCGCAGAACGATTGGTCGTTTAGCTCCCTGTTAAGGAGAAGGTTACAGGTTCGATGCCTGTCGAAGCAGCCATTAATAATCTCTGACGACAGGAACTGGCAACCTGCTAGCCTTGAGCTATATGTAAGAGTGTCGCCTTACCAGAGTTATTATATATTTTATTGGGGATTCGCCTAGTGGTCTAGGGCATCGGCCTTTGACGCCGACATCATTGGTTCAAATCCAATATCCCCTGCCATGGCACGTTAGGCAAGTGGTCAAGCCGTCTCCCTTTCACGGAGAAGTCAGCAGTTCGACTCTGCTACGTGTCACCAAATTCTCTTGTAGCTCAATGGTAGAGCAATCGCTTGATAAGCGATAGACGTTGGATCGTTACCAGCCAGGAGGACCATTCTTACGTACTTGTAACTCAGCTGGTTAGAGTAGTCGCCTTTTAAGCGATTGGTCGATGGTTCGAGTCCATCCAAGTACACCAATGCCCACGTAATCCAGTTGGCAGAGATAGCGGACTTAAAATCCGTACAGGCTCGGTTCAAGTCCGAGGGTGGGTACCAAATACTTCTATAGCTCAGTTGGATAGAGCATCGGGTTTCTAACCCGTGCGTCGCTGGTTCAAGTCCAGCTAGGAGTACCATATTAAACAACCTATGACGATTACGCGAGTAGTCGTCTTTCTTATTAAGGAGGTGTAGTATGTTTAAAGAGAAAGCTAAGAGATACTTTATATCAGGGCTAATAGCGCTATGGCTACTCCCAATGTTCAGAGGTCTACCAATGTTGTTAATGCTGGTATTTATGACACTATGCTTACAGTTTACAACACAGCTATGGAAAGAAGAAGACTGCAAGCACAACTACGTAGATAAAGAGTACAAAGTATACAAATGGACACTATGGTCAGGTAAGTCGTGCACAAAGTGTACACATCAAATCGGTAAATAGACGTACACGTCTTTTTATATCGCGCCGTTGTTCTATGGTTCAGTGGTAGCAAACAGTAGGAGAGTGTCCAAATGAAAACAGAAATTAACTCAGTATGCCCAGGTAGAGAACTATTAAGCCTAGAGAGCCTCATAGAGGCGAGAACAGTAAAGATTGATATTCTAGTGGCAGACGAGCCTAACAAGCAAGCCACATGTGATGCAGAGGGCTTTAGCCACGTACAAGCACGTATCATAGAATACTCGTCAGTCGTGCACTACTTAAATGAGCTTAAAGCGCTTAAGGAAGGTGCAAAATGCTAGCATCAATTCTTAATATCCTCATACTTTTATGCATTGTAATGGTAATATCTGGTGTACTACGAGATTCAGGCGCTGTGGTCAGCGTCTACTCCTTCCTCAGTAAGCACGTTAAGTCCAAACGTGGGTTAGTAGCAATACTATCGGTTATCTTCGGTGTAATCCCTGTTCCAGGGCGGATATGCTTCACATGTGGCATACTAGACAGTGTACAGGATAAGACACGTAACAACCAGAAGATGGGTATTATCGCCCACTTATCTGCACATCACTATTACTTGTGGTCTCCAATGGAAAAAGCGATTATTATCGTGTGTGGTATACTAGGAATTACATTTACACAGTTTATCTCCGTTATGTGGGTACCAGCGTTATTAATGGTAACAGTCTCTGTAGCTTACATATTCTCGTTTGTGAGTGAGGAAGAGATTACCCTAACAAAGGTATCTAACTCAGATTCTAGTGGCATATGGAGCGTCCTAGGACTGTTTGGTGCGATTATAGTAGCATCCATTTTCCCAATTTACACTACTTATATATTTGGAGCTTATGCACTGGGGTTACTTGCTTCACATCGTAGCTTTAAACGTAGCTGGATTGACTGGAAAGTACTAGTATTTGCAGCTATCGCAATAGCGCTAGGTAACATTATAGGTTCAAAGCAAGCAGTGCTAATGGTGTACTTAACCCCTTATATTAACGCACAAGCTATAACAGCAATAGCCGCATTATCGTTCCTTATGGCGTTTGCTATGGGTTCAAGTGCTAAATACGCAGCTGTATGCGGTGCTATCGTTAAGGTAGTTGGACTAAAGTATCTACCACTGTTCTACCTAGTAGAATTTGCTGGATACATGATGAGCCCATCACATGATTGTGTAGCTATTGCCAAGTCATACTTCAAAACACCTGTTGGAATGTTTCTACTGCCACTCGTGGCGCTATCTATCATTCTAATAGGTTACGGAGTACTGGTGCTGTTTTAAACTGAGAGCCTTCGGGCTCTCTTTCTTTTTAAGGAGGTATATATGAAAGTACCTGGAAGTACAGCTGATCGTAAGTATCGTAGGTGGCTTAACAAGCTATTCAAAGACGAGATGGTTATTGGTGTTAGGTTTCGTAAGCATGACTTAGAGAGTATGGTGCGACTAACGTCGGATATTCCTAATGGTAACGCGTATCGCAAGCTACCTAAGCATGTTAAATATAGTTTTACGATGACGTAGGAGGTGAGTTATGCAACTATGGTACACAGAGTGTCCACTTTGTGGTGCATTCGACAGAAAGTTTAAGAAATGTAAAATTGCTTTATTTAAACCAAAATTATACAGAGGCTGCTGTGTTAAATACTACAGCAAGCATAATTAAAGGGAGGATTAATAATGTATACAAAAGTAGTAGAAGCCGTTGAGGAGTTTCGTAAGGTAATTAGAGAACTACCAGGTTCTGTAGCATACTATAGCGACGAG
>JAQUJJ010000041.1 GCA_028681035.1 Candidatus Cloacimonadota bacterium | reverse complement strand
ACAAAGGTTTCAAGCTCGTCTCGTTCTGCTTTGGCTAGGGTTACCTTGTACTTTATCATAATCACCTCACTTTAGTGAGACAATTATTCCTACCCCATACGTCTTGTCAAGCTTGACATGACACTAGTGTGTAGGATTTACAGAGCTGAGATCATTACCTTGCGTACCCGTTTGGTGATTACCACCAAGAACAGGGTGAAGGCAATCATCAGGGTGGAAAGGGAATTGATGGTGGTGATCGTGCCACGGCGGATGGTGCCTTCCACATAGATGGGAAGCGTGTCAAACCCTCTGCCGGAGGTGAAGAAAGTGATGATAAAATCATCTATTGAGAGGGTGAAGGCGAGCAGTGCCGCAGCTATAATACCGGGAAGCATAAGGGGAAACTTGATCTTCCAGAAGATAAGTGCTGGTTTGGCACCCAAATCCATGGCAGCCTCCACCAGAGAGTAATCGAAGCCTTCCAGACGTGAATTGATCACAATAACCGTGTAGGATACGCAAAAAGTGATGTGCGCTATCAGCACGGTAAACATGCCAGTATTAACCCGCGTAAAGTTGAATAGCAAAGCCAGAGATACGCCCATCAGGATATCCGGCATTACCAATGGCACGTAGATGAGGGCAGAGATTAGCTTGCGTCCGCTAAACTTCTTATTTTCCAAGCCCAAAGCGGTTAGCACGCCCAATACGGTGGATACCAGCGTGGATAAACCTGCTATCATCATGGTATTCCTAAAAGCTTCTTTGATAGAGTCGTTTTCCCAAAGCTGAGCATAGTATTTTAGCGTGAAACCCTTCCAGCCTGTGATAATCTTGGCATCATTGAAGCTGAAGATCACCAGGATAAGGATGGGAATATAGAGGAAAACCATTACTAAGCTGAAGGCAGTGAGATTCATGCCTTTGAAAAAGCGGGCTGTGCTTAGTCGTTTCATGATATCCGCCGGGATTTCTGGTGTTTATAGAGCATAAATCCCAAGATTAGCAGCATCGCCACAAAAAACAGCAGAGTAAGCGATAATGCTGATGCCATAGGCCAGTTGCGGGGGATGTTCTTGATTTTGTAGGTAATCACCTGCCCAAGATACAGCGTTTTCTGGTTCCCCACTAATTGCGGAATGAGGTAAGCACCCAAAGCAGGAATAAACACCAGCAGCGAGCCGGCAAAGATGCCTTCTATAGATAGCGGTAAAGTAATATGGAAAAAGGCTTTAACTTCGTTAGCTCCGAGATCCATAGCTGCGTGTAATAGCGTGAAATCCAGCTTTTCAAGCACACTATAAAGCGGCAGAATCATGTAAGGCAAATAGACATAGACCATCACCAGCATCACGGCAAGATCGGTGCGCATGATCTCCAGAGGCTTGGAGATTAGCCCGATATTCATCAGCACATCATTCAGCACACCGTTGTAAGCCAAAAAGATACGCCAGGAAAAGATGCGGATAATAAGATTTGTCCAGAAAGGGATGATGATGAACACCAGCAGAGCGTTCTTGGTTTTATCCTTCGCTCTGGCAATGAAATACGCCACCGGAAAACCAAATAGTAAGCAGAGCAAAGTGGTTAAAAATGCCAGCCGGAAGGATTGGAAGAATGTGTTTAGATAATCGCTGTTAAAGGCTTGCCTATAGGCTTCGAAGGATAGCTCGAACTTAACGTCATAGATATCCGGCGTTAGGAAGCTATAGATCACCACGATTAGATAGGGCACCAGGAAAAAGACAATCAGCCAAAACAGTACAGGAGCAGTTAAAGCCCAAGACGCAAGGTTGCGCCGGCTATCAGTCTTGTTGGCAAGCTCGTTTTGGCGGCTCCAGTCGTTCTTGTTATCTCTGCTCATGGTTGGATGGGTCGCTTGGTGGAGCGTTGGTAAAGGTTTGTATTGCCATCTGCCGTTTCTTTGGGGGAAAGCTCTTGAACAGGGATTTCGTCTATGGGCCAAGTATCGGTATCGTGCCAGAAAAGCCAAACAGTTTCTTCCCAGTCCAGCGCTTTTTCATCGAAATATACCCTTTTATGCTGGCTGAATACACGGAACTTTAAGGCACCTACACGCACGATATATTGCGTATGCGTGCCGAGATATAGAATATCCTCTATCGTGCCACGTAGCATGTTAATATCGTCTTGATAGCGGGGCTTACTTCGGGTGATAGCAATCTTCTCGGGGCGGAGGGATAGGGTTAACTCTGTTCCCAGCTCTGGAGGAAAGTGAAAAGTGCTGTCTATTTCTAAGAAACCATCGTTGCCATCAGGGCATTTCAACTGAATATAATCGTCCTCAATGAGTGTTACTTCGCCGGTAACAAGGTTTGTCTCGCCGATAAAATACGCAGAGAAGATGCTCGTGGGGCGTTCATAGATATCGTCTGGGGGACCGGACTGCACAATCTTGCCGTGGTTCATCACCGCTACTCTATCCGAAATACTCATAGCTTCGCCTTGATCGTGAGTAACATAGATAAAGGTGATGCCCACCGCATCGTGGATGTTCATCAGCTCTATTAGCATGTGTTGGCGCAGCTTGAGGTCTAAGGCGGCTAAAGGTTCATCTAAGAGGAGCACTTTTGGCTTGTTTATCAAAGCCCTGGCGATGGCGATACGCTGTTTCTGCCCGCCGGAGATTTGGTCTGGGTACTTAGCCGCTTGGTCTTCCATCTTCACCAGAGTAAGCATCTCCCCCACTCGGTCTCTTATTTCAGCCTTAGGAGTCTTGCGAATACGCAGACCAAACGCCACATTGTCATACACCGTCATGTGGGGAAAGAGGGAATAGTTCTGGAATATAGTGTTCACTTGTCTTTTGTAAGGCGGAATGTCCGTGATATCCGTATTGCCAATCATTATCTTCCCGTTACGGGGGATTTCAAAGCCGGCAATCATGCGCAGCAAGGTTGTTTTGCCACAACCGCTGGGACCTAGGAAGGAAAACAACTCTCCGCTATTAATCGTTAGAGACACATCATCAACAGCTACGAAACCGTCAAAATCCTTAGTTAAGTTCTCAATACGTATTTCTTCCAACAGTAGCTACACTCCTTTATTAAGTAATAAGGTTTTTAGTGTTGGCAGAGGAACACTTGCCAAACAACGGGCTGCATGTATTAAAGACAGCTTTGTAAGTCATGATTAGGTTCTTCATGTTAAACTCCCCAATACTTATAGGCAAAAAAATACAGTGGGGAATGCCGGTCGGCATCCCCACTGCTCGGAGGGCATTCTATGTAGGGTCTGTAGGCTGTAGTCATAGTTATCTACGTCCTGTTTTGTGTCAAGAACAAAATGTCGATGTTATTCACTATTCCCTATTGACAAATGTCAACAACCCCTATTTACTCATTAGCAGCTTGTGTTTGTAGCTCTTTTCACCTAGAGAAACTTCTACTAAATATACCCCACTTGTGGAGATATTTCCACGCATGTCTTTCCCATTCCAACTTAGCTCCTGTAAGCCCTTGCTTGTGGATATTGAATGTTGTTCATAGATTAGCTGCCCCCTCATGTTGAAAACTTTCCATACTAGAGGCACGGACTTTCCCGTATAATAGCTAAGTTTTACTGAGGTAGTTTTCCCCACAATAAAAGGATTGGGGTAAACGGATTTTATCCCTTCAGAAAGCAGAGGAACTGTATTATCTTCCGAAGAAACTGTTTGGATCGGCACATCCCACCAAGTATCGAAACCGGGGAACTCGCTGGTATTAGGAGGATTAGCAGTATCATAAGCTACGATTTGGTAATAAAAGTACGTAGCGCTTGGGGCGAAGTTAGGCAAAAAGGAAAAGCGGTAATCTCCATCACCAATATCTTCCATGTTCTGCTCGTGCGCTGGGTTGTTATCCACTTTGTAGCTAAAGATAACCTGGCTGATTCCGTTGTTGTCCGAAACATGTGCAGTGAAGTTAACTGGATTAAGCTGGTTACCTATATTTGCAAGAGCGGTATGCTGAATAACAGGAGCAGTATTATCTGGCTGAATAACAAAGATGTGTGGATCAAGAGCGGCAAACGAAGGATGGTTATAGCTCCTGCCAGATTGGTCTGCTGCATGAATAAAGTAGCGTATCGTATCACCGACAGCAAAGCCATTTAAGTTTGTGGCATAATCATCACCACCTTCTGCTTGAAGATAACTACGATTCCATTCTCCAGAGTTCACATTATAGCATACAAACAAAGAATCGCTATACAAGGGCTGTCCGCTATGTGCATTAATATCTGCCCAAAGCTGGTAGCTTGAATCTATATCCACTTGTCCATGCAGGGGAGAGTGGGCAATGTGCAGCATATTCTTATCTGGTATTTCATGCGTACGGCAATGCAGCGCATCGGTAGATTCCCAAGGGGCAGAGGAAGAGCCGTTTACTCCGATAACCTCATACCCCGGCATCGCAGTACGATACACCTGTAAAGCAGCAGCATCATAGCTAGAACCCATAATTGGAACAAATACCTTATTATTCAAGATAAGGGAATTGGTGTAAGGTTGGTCGTAAGGCGTATTTACCCTGTAAACTTTGTAGGGATAGCCCCAAGCGCAGTTCATAGCTGCAAAATGATTCGCTGTGGCTTCAATCGCACCATATTGAGCATGGCTGTTTGGTACGCTGCGAATCAGCACTTTATCTGGTGCCAGGAACTTACCCCAGCAATCAATATGGTCTATGTAAGTGTCGTTTGGGTCTTCTAGTACCTGTAGATTCGTGATACCCATATAACTCTGCATTTTAGCATTTACATTAGCCTGATTGCTCCCGTTTTCGGTGTAAGCAATGGTAGTTTGTGCAGCAGTATTGATGCCATCGGTCATATAATTGCCACCCGTTTGTTTCAGATTCATGCCATAGTAATTCAAGCCAAAGTGCGTTGCAAAAAGCTGTGGTACCATATTATCATTGGGGCGAGGGCGATTGTAAACAAAATCCACCACACCATATTGTCCATTACCATCAAAGACAAACCAGGGCGCGAAATCCCTTGTCCAATATGAATCAGTTGATACGTTGAAGTAAGTGATATTCGCCATATTAGCACCTGCATTGGCAAAGGAAGTATTGGCTGCATTCTGTTGGCTGCTGCTTACCAAACATATAACTGTGGCAGTATTCGAAAGCTGAGTTACAAGCGACACGGGAATGCCAAGCGGATAACTAATCAACACCGAAGTTGCCGGCTCAAATTCCGCTATGGGGCGTACTTGTCCCACGGGAGGATTGGTTTCAGAGAACCTCGTTCCTGCATTGTTAAGGTCTGCAGGCAGCACACTATGTGCTCCCAACAATACTGTTATTAGTGCCATCGTGCACATTAACAGCAAGATGCGTGAGTTCAAGGAAGGCTTCATTAACCACACTCCATTTAAAATACTATTCTGCTTATCCTGATACAATTTTCAAGCCGAAAAAGCTAAAAATTACACCTACTGCTCGATACTAAGCCAGCTCTGTTCTGACAATGCTATTTCTATGTTTGCTGCCTTCTGTTCGTGGAGAGCTTGCTCCAACCACTGCTAACAACGAAGTGTTTTCCAGGTGATCCCCATGCTTTTACCTGGGATTCACGTGGGAATCACATGGGAATCACCTGAGTTTTAAGCATGTATGTACCCGCCATAAATGAAATTGTGCAATATCTATCTCGGGCGGATCAGTTTCTGGGGAGCAAGAACTTGGCATGAACAGAGTAATCTTTCGCTCTGCAAAAAGCATTAAGGTAGATTTAGATACCTTTGGCGATAATAGCTTCCCAAGGTTTCTTCAGCGTGTATAGCATCACTTCCCTATGCAAGCCATTTAAGCCTTCAGGGACTATGCTTTTGTATTCATCTAAAACAAGATAGGTGATTAACTTGGCATCGCTCATCTGTGCAGCTTTACGGATGATGGCTATTCCTTCCTCAACAAGGCTAAGCGTGGTATCTGCCATTAGATTTGTGTTACAGATGAATTCGGTAATCTTTAGCTTGGAAGTAAACTCCAAATGCTCTTTCATCGTTAAAATCTCTTCTACCGAGGCGGTAAATGGACGCAAAGTATTAACCACAAACAGCATTTCATAGCCACGCTGGTTAATAATATCCACAAACCTGCCAAGAGTGCGACAACCTGCGGGATCGCCACCTACATCCAGTATCACAGTTTTGCTATAGTTTTCGATAGCTCCCTTGATACGGGGAGATATCATAGGTAAATCGGCATGTTTGAATTCCCCTTCCGGGGCTATCACGTCAATACCTATTTTGGCGAAATCTTCACGTACATCGCGTGACCGAAAATAGGGATTTACCACGTCCATGTCTGCCAAAACAACATCCTGTCCTGCGTCCTTAAGCTTTCTGGCAAGGTGAATGGAATATTCGCTCTTACCGCTTCCGTACGCACCGATTACAATGTATAAGTTAGATTTCATTAAGTAACTCCTAGTTTAAGTATTTAGTAATAAATGGGTTATGGACAAGGTTTTACAAAGAGTAAAAGAGCAAAAGAGAGAAAGCAGGAAAGAGGAAAGTGTAGATCCATTCCGTCAATAAATACTGATAAAAAGCTATGATCCATAGTTACACAACACAATAATTGACTTTTTCTCTCTTTATCTCTTTCACTCTTTTACTCTTTGTTAAATACCGCTGCTCTAAGTGATTTGTAGTCTTCATAAAAGCCATCTGCTATTGTCTTTATTATGGGATGAAACTCTGCGCTATCGGCATCGTATATGGCAAAAACGTCCATTCCTGCTGCCTTGCCAGCTTGCACACCGGTTAGCGTATCTTCAATTACAAGGCAGTCCAGAGGGAACACAGCCAACCGCTCTCCCGCAAGTAAATAGATATCCGGAAAAGGCTTACCTTTCAGGTGTTCATCACCTGTTACAGCGCAGCTAAAGTATTGCCACAAATCATTGTGAATTAAGGCTTTCTTTGCTAATTCCAGAGAGTTGCTAGTTCCCAAGCCGATAAGGTATTGTTTGCTGTATAACTCGCGCACAAGATCGCCCACACCGGGTTTCAATTGGACATCGCTTTCGTAATGGTAGCTAACCATATCAGTCCATTCCTGCATTATGCTGGCGGTGCTATCCGGCAAGCCAAAACGGTCTTTAAAATACTGTGCTGTTTGGATAAAGCTATTGCCGTGCGGGAGGTGTGCAAAGAGGTCAGCGGGCACTTCAATGCCTCTGCTATTCAGGAATTCCGTATCAACGCGCCGCCAAAGCGACATAGAATCTATCAGAGTTCCATCGAGATCAAAGATTATTGCTTTATACTTCATATAACGAAACAGGAAATTGCAGAGGGTAAAAAAGTCAATAGCAAAAAAGAATGGAGCGGGAAACGGGGCTCGAACCCGCGACTTCAACCTTGGCAAGGTTGCGCTCTACCACTGAGCTATTCCCGCTCGCATAAATTGTTGAACACTTGAATTAGCATAAAGCAGGATTGGCATCCTGCTCTACACTAAAGTATGGTACCAGAGGCCGGAATCGAACCGGCACGGGCTTGCACCCGAGGGATTTTAAGTCCCTTGTGTCTACCTGTTCCACCACTCCGGCACGTAATATTGGAGGCGACACCCGGATTTGAACCGGGGATGGAGATTTTGCAGACCTCTGCCTTACCGCTTGGCTATGTCGCCTTATAAACTGGAGCGGGAAACGGGGCTCGAACCCGCGACTTCAACCTTGGCAAGGTTGCGCTCTACCACTGAGCTATTCCCGCTAATGTGAAACATCATTCTCGTTACAAGAAAAAAGTGGGGGGTAATCTGTCAATCAAAAAGTATCTTTCTCGCTGAAGATTTCCGCAGTAAAGCGGTAAACACGGCTGTTGGCATCTTTATATGCGCTACTGTTCAAACCCGCTTTGCGGCAAACTTCACGCAGGAAAGTATGTGCATCCCAACCACATTCCACTGCCACCTGAGGAAGCAATAAACCGCTACCATAGGGATGGATGATATACAAGCCATCTCTGCCAATTACCGGTTCTTCTGCTGGTTGCAACAATTCTAATTCGCCTAATATCGAGAGTTCAATGCAGATACTATCCAGTTCCCTTTTTTCCAGCGGAGCAAAGCGTGGGTCTTTGAATGCCGCAGCATCTGCCATCTCTACAATACTGGCAACGATGGATTTATAACCCTTGATATAGCCTATGCAACCACGCAATTCAGCACCGATATGAAGGCTGACAAATACTCCCCGCTTGGCTTCAAACTCTGCATCAGCAGGTCTGCTAATACGCTGTTGCTCGAAATGAGAAGTTATCACACTCCTGGCTAAACCAAGCAGTGCCTTTTTTTGCTGAGGACTAAACATAAAACCTCCTTAAGATTGGGCTGCCAATCTCCGAATTGGCAGAGACCGATAGCTGTATTCGAAGCATCCTCTGGGTACTGTGGCAAATCGGAGTTTGCCACCACCACCACATTATATGCTTATTTTAGCAGCTAAATAACCAACCACCTGTTGGTTGTTACCTGATACTATCCCTGAATGTGTGTAGTTGATTAGCTTTGCTTCCGGAGCTGTATAATAATCTGCTACATAGAGTAGAGTTAAAATAGCCCCAATCCCACAAGCTTCTGCACGTCCCTGTTGAATAGAATCCCACAGCTTATCAGGCTGCATTGCCAACACATTAGCTACTAGTTCCTTATCAAGTTCCTCTGCCCTATCCGCCTTATGGTAATGGGATAAATCTGTGGAGCAAAGGATTACTACTCTCTGAGACGACTTATACATCACATCATTCAGCATGGATGCCAATCGCTTTGCCACAGAGGGAATCTGATTGCCAATCATAATCGGCAAGATAGTGGCATTAGGATAGAAATAGCTAATAAATGGAAGCTGGATTTCCATGGAATGCTCGTTTTGATGATAGCTAAGCTCAATATTCTGATTTGTTTGTGGCGATAGCTTATCGTAAAAATCACTGTTCAGCTTCAAGCTCCCCAATGGGTTTACATATTCGCTATAAGGAGATATGCTAAAATCGAAGTGATGCCCCTGGTGGCTGGGATGAAGCAATATAAAGCAATCAATATTCTCATCACTAATGCTGTGCATGCCAAGCGCAGCGCACTGACCCGAATACATATAGCCTGCATGGGGCAAAATAATTCCCAGGTTTCGTTCATTGTGTTTGGGTTCCTCGGCAGCACTAATCCAGGTTTCTATCTGACGTTTCACCTGATCCCCAAACCTTGGGTAAAAGGTTCCTGCATGAGCCGGATTTCGTATCAATCGTCACCTCCTGCAAGCGGTTCTGGTAAATAGATGATGTATGTGCCTGCTTGTTTATCATCATCGCTAAGTTTCTGATTTTGCCAGTCCGGAGCATAAACAGGGCTAATCACGGCAATTTTAAGCTTAGGCAGTGCTTCTTTAACCCGCGAAACTGTCCCCAAAAAAGCATGGCTGTGAAAGTCTCCATTAAAGTGGATTAGCCGGGCTTTGGGCTTTGCCTTCAGGGCAAAAACAATGCTTTCTGCCATGGTGTCGTCCTTCAAGCATTGTGCCTGATATATGGGTTCGATAGCGTTTATATCTGCACTCATGGCATGCATCGGAGAGCTGTCTGCACCCATCAACGTATAAAAAGCAGTTTTGTATTCATCATCAGGAGCAGTTATCTTGAGAGCTAACCAAGTGCGTTCTTCGGCATCCATTTCTTCCAGAAATCCCATACCCTGTCTGGCAAGTTTGCCGGCATAAATACGGGGAACATTGGCAGCTATGGCGTTTAACTTGTGCATCCTGGCATATTCTACCAAGGGGCGGTAATCGGGGTCGTAATTTCCCCAAGGACGCGAGTTTTCCAGAAAGCTTGCTTCATCAATCTTGTCTTCCACATAATCTGTTAAATACTGCTGCACATCCCGCTCGAACATCTCGAAAGATAGCACCAATTCTCTTTTCCCATCTAGCAAAGGCAGTATATCCCTTTCCAATTGATGCAGAGTGGTATTATCGTGAAACTCACCAAAAAATATGATGTCATAAGCTTCCAAGCCTTTGGCGAGGTTTTGCAGCGTTAAGGTTTTACCGTCCTTAGCCTGAACGATACGCAAATCTCCTGCCCATGCTAAGCTTAGGGATAACAGGGTGATAAGCAGGACTATAAATCTCATATAGCTATCCTTATTTTGTAGTCTTTACTTTATATGATAAACGGGATTGCGTGGCATAGCCATCAAGAATTTCCAGCAGCCTATCTTGCATTTCACAGGGAACCTCTATGCTAATAGATACTTGGCTGGCAAATTCGGCATCACTAAAGCTTGCTTCCAGTTCTCTGGCTTTGTGTTTAAAGCTCTCGAAGGTCTGGTAATCGCATCTTAATAAATAAGATACGTAATCCCTGGCAGGAATCAGCTCTGCTAGTTTGACCGCTTCTTCCACTGCCTCCCCATAGGCATCTATCAAGCCTTTAACTCCCAGCTTTATCCCGCCATAATAGCGAGTTACCACAGCCAAGGTATTGGTAAGCTCGTGCCTAAGCATGGTGTTTAGCATCGGTTTCCCGGCAGTGCCACCTGGTTCTCCGGCATCGGAATAATAGCTGGTTTCTTGGTTCGTTCCACACAGGTAAGCATAGCAATTGTGCGTGGCTTTGCTATATTCTTTGATATGCTCATTTAGCTGTGTGCGTGCCTCTTCCACATTTGCCACCGGATATAACACCGCAATGAACTGCGAACGCAGGATTTTGATTTCAGAGCTAACTTTAGTTTTTATCGTATAAAACATTATTTAACCTTGGGCAAATCGTTCCAGCGAGTGGTAAAACTGGGTGAAAGCTTCGCCCTGCGCATCTGCCAATCCTTTCGAATCCCGCTGCTGGCAAAGAACAAGGTATCCTGTCCATGCTTACGATTCAGCTTATCCACTATATCCATCAGGTCTTTGCGCTTATCATCCAGATAGCAATCTTCAATAAAACTAAGCGGCACATCTGCTTCGGCGATAATATCGGCAAGCATCACACCTGCCTTTTTATACTCAAACCCAGGAAGATACAGCTCTTCCAGAAGAGACAAAGCAGTCCTGATAAGCTCTGGTGTATAGGCAGTCGGCGGAAACAGCGTGGTGGAAAGCGAATTGTTATATTGCGCACCTTCCTTAAAGCGATTGGTGGAGAGAAACACCATCAAATGCCCCGCCACACTTTTCTGGTTGCGCAGCTTTTCTGCGGCGCGGGTGATATAATTGGACACCGCTTCCCGCAGCTCTGCCAAGTCCGAAACTTGCTTGCCAAAAGAACGGGAATTTACAATGCTCTTCTTGGCACTGGGAGCTTCGTCCATATCTATGCAGGAATATCCGCGCAGTTCCAGCACGGTTTTAAGACCCACGCTGGTCATATAATGATCCACAAACTTATCATCCGCATCCCTAAGCTGCAAGGCTGTATCTATATGATTCTGCCTTAAGAACTTATCGTACTGCCTGCCAATCCCCCAGATCTCGCCGACCGGTGTTCTTTCCAAAGCTTTTACGATTCTATCTTCTTCCATAACACATAGCGAACCCTTGAAAGCAGGGATCTTTTTGGCATGGTGGTTGGCTATTTTCGCCAGCGTCTTGGTGCTGGAGATGCCCACAGATACAGGGATTCCCGTCCATTTCTCCACCGTGCGTTTCATCCTGCGTCCAAATTCCTCCAGGTCTCGCGTGCGAAAGCCCGTTAAACCTAAAAAGGCTTCATCTATGCTGTAAATCTCTATATCGGGAGAGAACATGGATAACACTTCCATCACTCTGGCACTCATATCGCCATAGAGGGCATAATTGGAGGAAAGCAAGGCTCCTCCATGTTTCTTAATTAATCCTTCGTACTTAAATCCAGGTGCGCCCATCGGGATTTTGAGGTCTTTAATTTCCTGTGAACGGGACACAATACAGCCATCGTTGTTAGATAGCACCGCTACCGGTTTCCCCAGCAGAGCAGGATTGAAAACCCGCTCGCAGGAAACGTAGAAGCTGTTGCAATCTACTAATGCAATGATGTTGTCTTGTATCAGTCCCGTAATGTTCATTTAACCTCTTTTCTTCGATGCATAAAGGCAGGATTACATTGTTACAAGGCTGTGCAAAGTGTCAAGATGAAACGGAGCGCAACACATACACTCGTTATTTAGTAATGCATAAATTGGTTTACGGCTTTGCCGTGCCAGCGATTTGGCTTCTGTAGAGGCGGACGCCGTTCCGCCCCTTATTGTGAAAATGTCGCAGCGGCGTGCAACAGTACCTTCTGGGTGTGTGGAGTCGCTTTGGCTATGTCCCTTGCTGCACTTTCACCTCATCGCCACATGACTCCCACGTAACCCCCACGTCGCCACGTGGGAATCACGTGGGAAGCTCGTCTGCATGAAAAGCCATTGCAGGAAGGGTTTTAAGATACTACAAATAAATAAATCACAATTCTGTCCCAAAATCTGAGATTTGTCCTCCTTACATTATAGAGACTATAATAAAGTGAGGAAAGACAGATGAAAGTATCGTTTCAGTATGGATTAGCAGGCTATACAGGCAAGGCAGATGGCTTGGTGTATTGCTATAACAAGGCTTTGGGCAGGGTTTATGCCCGTAAAAACACATATCCTAAGCTAACCGCGGAAAATGAAAGAGTGGGCAGCATAAGCAGTAATCTCTTTAGGATAAAGCCATCTCCGGCTTTTAGGGAAGATATATCCATATACCTTACCCGCTATAATGCTTTGCGAATAAACAACACAAAGCCTGTACGTTCGTGGTCTGCATTGTACCTGAAGCTGATGTATGACATGGCAAAGCAAGATAGCAGTATAAACTTAAAGACCCTAACCCGCTCGCAAATCTATGAAAATAACTTGCCCTGCATAAGCATAAATATAGCTGTTGAGGCAGGTTTGTTGCCTGTAGTGAAAGGCTATGAGAGACTGGAAGGCAACATTTAGGTAATATTTATGGCTATGGATTAGCCTAGTAATATAGTTGCAGGTTTTCCTAAGATGTGATGCCAATTTAAATTGACAAAAAAACATGTTGTTTTAGCGTAGCCACCGTAGGGGCACTCTCCGAAGTGCCCACCGTAAGGTCGGTCTCTGAACCGACCTTACAAAAGAAAGCAGGATTAATATGATGTTCGCTTCGGAGAGCGAGATTAACATGATGTTCGCTTCAGAGAGCGAGATTAAAATAAAAGTTCGCTTCAGAGAGCGAACCTACGAGGATTTATGAACAATATCTCAGAAGAAAATTTTAAACCCTACTACAAATCCCGGCATCTTCCCCATATGTTTGATATTGATAAGCCAATCTTCTTCACGTTTCGTCTGAAGTTTACTTTGCCCAAACACGTGCTTGAAGACTATAATAAGCAAATAAATGAATGGCACACTCAATTCCAAACCATGAATGAGCCGGAAAAAGCAAATGCTCTGAAAACAAAAGACCATCAGTTATTTGTTTGGTTTGATGAACTGATAGCAAAAAGCAGCGAAACTCCACAGATACTTCACAGGGATGATATCTGTAAGATTATTGCAGAGGCTTTATTGTTTCATGATAAAGTTCGATATCAGCTTCTGGCATATTGTATAATGCCAAATCATGTGCATGTGTTAATATATCCCAAAAAGCAGGAAACAGGAGAAATATACCCCCCTGCTCGCATCACATACACTTGGAAAACCTACACCGCAAAGGCAATAAACAAATTGCTATCCCGACAGGGAAGTCTGTGGCAAAAAGAAAGCTATGACCGCATGGTGAGAGATGAGAAAGAGCTTTACAATACTGTGGATTACATTGCCCAGAATCCGGTGAATGCAGGATTGGTGGAAGATTGGAAAGACTGGCGTGGCACATATATTGCACCGTAGGGTCGGTCTCTGAACCGACCTTACAAAAGAAAGCGGGATTGATATATGTTCGCTTCGGAGAGCGAGATTAACATGATGTTCGCTTCAGAGAGCGAGATTAAAATAAAAGTTCGCTTCAGAGAGCGAGATTAACATGATGTTCGCTTCAGAGAGCGAACCTACGAGGAAAGATGGAATATTTAAAGACAGATAAGTACTTCGCACTGGTAGCAGGAAGTCTGGAGACACACGCTATTGCAGAGCTTGAGCAATTGGGTGCCAAAGTGTTGCAAGAAGTTCCACGTGGTATCCGCTTTAGCTGTAACAAGGCAACATTATACCGCATCGTTTATTGTTCGCGGTTACTGCAAAGAGTGTTAGCCCCGCTCATCAGTTTCCAGTGCCACAGCGAGAAATACCTGTATGCACAGGCGAGCAAAGCTATAGATTGGACTGCCCTGTTTAGCCCCGACCAAAGCTTTAGCATAGATAGCAATGTGAGTAACAGCAATATCAGCCATTCTTTGTATGCAGGGCAATTGCTGAAAGATGCAATCTGTGATAGTTTTAGGAGTAAATACGGACGCAGACCAGATTTTAAGACGAAAGATGCAGATATCAATTTTAACTTGCATATACGTGAAAATTGGGCTTCGATTGCATTGGATTTAACTGGCATAAGCATGCATAAAAGGGGCTATCGCATGGGGGCAAATCTCGCACCATTGCAAGAGACCTTAGCTGCTGCCATGATAGTGCTGTCCGGCTGGAAAGGCGATATGCCCTTACTTGACCCTCTATGTGGCTCTGGAACTATCTTGGCTGAAGCATTGATGCACTATTGCCATGTTCCCGCAGGTTACCTAAGAAATGATACAGGTTTACCTTTTATGCCAGATTTCGATAGCAAGTTAAACAGAGAAGTTCGTGCAAATGAAAACTCACTTATTATCCCCTTGCCCAAAGGTTTGATCTGCGGTTCGGATATAAGTGTAGGCAGTATCACCTATGCCAAAGACAACCTGGCTAAGCTACCCGGAGGCGAGAATGTAGATTTGCGGGTAAGCCGCTTTCAGGATTTACCCAAACGAAATGGACGCTGTATAATTACCAATCCACCCTATGGAGTGCGCATGGGTAATGATGAAACCACTAAAAAGCTGTACCATGAACTTGGTGATTTCCTTAAACAAAAATGCCCTGATAGTGAAGCCTATATTCTGTGCGGTAACAAAGAACTGGTTCCGGAATTACACCTTAGAGCGCATTGGAAGAAAAGCCTAAAAAACGGGGATTTAGATGTAAAACTGGCGAAGGTGATAATAAAAGGGACTAATAAGCACCAAGATATTGCTTTACCGCAAGCATAACCCACGCATTGGTCTGCCAATCTCCGAATTGGCAGAGAAAGCGGAGCTGTCTTAGAAGCATCCTCCGGATGCTGTGGCAAATCGGAGTTTGCCACCCCAATGCTTTGCCACCCCAATGCTTTGCCACCCCAATGCTTTGCCACCCCAATGCTTTGCCACCCCAACGCTTTGCCACCCCAATGCTTTGCCACCCCAATGCTTTGCCACCCCAATGCTTTGCCACCCCAATGCTTTGCCACCCCAATGCTTTGCCACCCCAATGCTTTGCCACCCCAATGCTTTGCCACCCCAATGCTTTGCCACCCCAATGCATTACACTGAAACATTAGCAATTCGTATTCAAAATAAACAACACCGCCGACAGGGGGGTGCCAGCGGCGTTCCAGTTTAGCTATTTTAGCTCTAGTATATCTACCTATCGTGCAAACCAGGGAGGGATTTGCACCAAGTTGTCTAGATATTTCTTGTATTAATCCAGTGCTTTCAAGAAGGAAGGAACATCGGTACGTAAGTTTGGAATACGGGTGGGTTCATCAGCAGTAGGGTTTCTTTCTTCTTTGGCTAAGGGTTGGTTAATGTTCAGCCGTGCAAGGATATCTACCATCTCGTCGTCGTGAGTCTTCTCTAGAACCTGTGGTACAACAGGAGTATGTACAGATAAACTTGGGAAATCAATCAATTTGCTATTCTCTTCTCTATCCAACCCCGTGGCGATGAGAGTAACGTTAATCTTCCCTGTCATTGTATCATCCAGTATAACACCTGTAATTATGTTGCCTGCCTTACCAGTCTCGTTCACGATTACATTATTTACTTCTTCAAATTCACTCATCAAGATATCATGCCCTGCGGTTATGTTAAGCAACAAAGATTGGCACCCCTGAAGATTAAGGTCGCGCAGCAAAGGATTATCTATGGCTGCTCTGGCAGCGTTTATGGCACGGTTTTCGCCTTCGCCAACACCGCTACCCATTAATGCGTAGCCCATGTTTTGCATCACTGATTTTACATCTGCAAAATCCACGTTCATAAAACCAGTTACATTAATAATGTCACTTACTGCTTTGGCTGCCTCGAAGAGAATGTTATCTGCTTGGTTAAATGCTTCTTCAAGGGTTATTCCAGAGTAAATCTCGATTAGTTTTTCATTGGGGATTACTATGAGAGTATCTACATACTCTCGCAAATTACGGATACCATGATCGGCATTCTCTGCACGTTTTTTACCCTCAAAAGGGAAAGGAGAAGTTACAATACCAAGCGTAAGGATGCCCATTTCACGGGCTATCTTGGCAATCACCGGAGCTGCACCAGTACCTGTTCCACCACCCATACCGGCGGCGATAAATACCATGTCTGCACCATCCAAATGAGATTTAATCTCATCCTTGGATTCTTCAGCACTGCGGGAACCAATATCAGGATTAGCACCTGTTCCCAAACCACGGGTTAACTTCTTGCCAATTTGCAGCTTCATATTGGCACAGCTTTTGGTTAGATCACTTCCGTCAGTGTTGGCGGCAATAAATTCCACTCCAAATAGGTTGTTGCGGATCATGGCATTAATAGCGTTTCCACCAGCTCCGCCTACTCCGATAATTTTGATGTTAGTTCCAAGTTGTGCGGCTTTGTCGTCGAATTCAATCATTATTCCCCCTTAGGTAAAGTCCTTTAATATTTTCTTAAACTTTTCTGCGAATTTGCTGGATTTGAGATTTGTTAAATTGAAGCTTTTAACGCTTGGTTCACTGTCCTGCCCAGCAGCGTGATATAAAATACCAATTGCGGTGGCATAAGCGGGGTCTTCCAAGCGACTTATCATACCATTTAAGCGTGAAAGGTCAGGTGTCGCTATTTTTACATGCAGGTTAAACGCTTCAGAAAGAACTGTGTCGATATTGTTAAGGTTTGCAGTCCCTCCACAAAGCACGATTCCCGCCGTGACCAATTCCGGAGTGTAGAAGTCCTTTGCTTTGTTGTAACATATAGAAAGCATTTCTTCCACACGATGCTGGATTACATTGCTTACCAGATACTGTGTTTTCCTGCTGCCGATGCGTCCGCTGATGCCTTCAACATCTATCTCCAAGGATTGATCAACACTACTTGCTAGTGCATTACCGTATTCAAGCTTTATGTATTCAGCATTGTCAATCGTTGTTTTTAAACCAATAGCAAGGTCTTCGGTAATGTTCTTACCCGCCATAGGGATTACCATAATCTTCTCGAGAGAACCACGGCTAAATATAGCCAGATCACAGGTTCCACCCCCAATATCCAAAACAATGGCACCAAGACGCCGTTCATCTTCGTTTAAAACCGCTTCTGAGACGGCTATGTGATTCAAGATAAAGTTCTCCGGCTCAATAGAATAGCCTGCAAGTTCAATACATTTGCTAAGATTGCGTAAGGGAGTAAGCTCAGATAAAATGGCATATACTTTGGCTATTAGATGAAAACCGCTCATGTTAATCGGGTTGTGGATATCATCCTGATTATCAATCACAAAGTTGTGTGGTATGCCATGCAAAATCCGAAACCGCTCGAAACCTTTCTGAATCTTAACACTATTTTTCGCATCATTTATCACTTGCTCCATATGGTCGAGAGTAATCTCTCCTGGTTCATTTGGAGTTTCGGTTGGGATAGATATCCTGCCGTCGCCAATATGGGTTTTTATGTGCTCTCCAGTAATATTAGCATGGATGTTCTGAGCTGAGGTATTGGCTGCTTTCTCTGCATCATTTAATGCTTTTGCTACGGTAGTTGAGAGAGCTTGTATATCTTTTACGATGCCTCGTTCGATGCCTTCTGATGTGGATTCGCCGATACCCATAATCTCTAACCGACCACCACCAACTTCCTTGGCAATTATCGCCCGAACAAAGGAAGAACCGATATCCAAAGCAGTTATAATATTGTTTTTCATTTGTTTCCCGCCTTAACTACTACTTGATTCTTAAAACGTAGGTCAACGACACTACGACGATCAATGTTGCCATTGTCCTGGACAAAAAGATATCGACCCAACTGGTTTATAAGATCGTCTTCCGAAGGAATAATTCTGGTACCATGCTTTGCATCCACTATATTGATCGTATTATCAATAAGATAGTATTCTGATATAAATGGAAGGAAATCTGGTGCTTCCTTGGTTATGCGCTGATGTAGATTAATAATGCGTGTTAAATCCGGTTTCTTTAGCTTGATACCAGCTTTTAACTGAGATCCATTGTAATATGTACTAAATATCGGGATATCTTCAGAATATATTGTTGAGTACTTTGCTAGGATGGTGCCCTCAGCGTCTATCGGAAACAGGTCGCCCTGATAACTCTTCACATAGATGATTCCTTTCCGTTCTATTACTGAAACATCCAAAGTGTGCAACAACTTCTTGCGTAATTTGATTTCTTTAACTCGGGAAAAACGATTGAGGTCGCGTTTCACATCTGAAGATGATATGGAAATGAGATTCATGCCAATGTAATGATTTGTGGCTTTTTGAAGAAGGCTATCAGGAATCGCAGTGTTGCCTGTAAAGCGAATATTCTTTAATTGAAAGATATTTAAGTTGGTAAGGGCAAACCACGCACCAAAGCCCAAGCTCACTACTCCAAGTAGTGAGACAAAGAAGAACAGGTAATACCTGCTATTGCCTCGGCGTTTTCGGGCATTGTTACTCTTTTCCATAGCTCCTTGCAGTTAAACTCTTTAGCTTAGTGACTATCACTTTTAGAAAATGAAGGTTAAGCATTTAAGTTACTAAGATTTTTGACGTTATGCTTTGTGTCAACGTTTATTTTCAATTGCGCTAATATTTCTTCTCCATACTGCCATATGTTCCCGGCACCCATCGTGATTAGGACATCTCCTTCCTTTAATAAAGCTAAAGTATTGGGTACAATTTGAGCATTTTCTTCGATAAGATGTACGTTGTTATGACCAGATTGAATGGCGGCATCGGTAATCATTTTGGCATTTACACCGGGAATTGGCAACTCTCTTGCTGGATAGATCGGTGCCATAATAAGGCAATCGCACGAAAAGAATGCCTTTCCGAATTGAATATACATATCACGGGTTCGCGAATACAAATGTGGTTGGAACAAAGCTACGATTCTGCGTTTGGCACTATCCTTAAACCCTTCCAGTGTTGCTTTGATTTCTGTAGGATGATGCGCATAATCATCATAAACTGTTATCCCTGCTTCCTCACCCTTCAAATCGAAACGTCTATACACCCCACTATATTTCGCCAGTCCTTCCTGAATCGCTTTGAAGGGTATATCAAGTTCCAGACCTATCGTAGCTGCCAGCAGAGAGTTTTGGATGTTATGTTTACCTGTTACATTCATGGTAATACGCCCAAGTTTGTAGGTTTTAAAACTAAGATCGTATGATGCCACGAAATCCTTCATTTTAATGTCACGAGCTTGCACATCAGCCTGTCTGGAGAAACCATAGGTAACTACCTTCTTATTGATAGAAGGCAATATATCTTGTACACCTGGATCGTCTAAACATGCAATTACGCTGCCGAAGAATGGCACCTTATTGGCATACTCTATGAATGAGCTTTTTATATCATCCAAATTCCGGTAACAATCCAAATGGTCTTCATCCACATTTGTGATTCCAGCAATGCATGGTGTAAGCGATAGAAAAGAGTGATCATATTCATCGGCTTCCACAACAATGTATTTTCCACTACCCATAACGTTGTTGCTGCCAAAGTTTTTAACTTTTCCACCTACAATGATCGTGGGGTCTAATCCGGCACTTTCCAATACTAATCCCGCCATGGAGGTTGTTGTTGTTTTCCCATGTGTACCTGAAATCCCGATACTGAAACTCATACGGGTTATCTCAGCCAACATTTCTGCTCGCCTGATAACAGGTATCCTTAAGGATTTTGCCGCTACGATTTCAGGATTATCGTCCTTAACTGCACTGGACTTTACCACAACATCTGCTTCACCAATAAACAAGGGGTTATGCCCTTCATCAATCCTGATTCCCAAGCTCTCCAAATGGGCGGTAATATCCGTTTTTTTCATATCAGAGCCAGTGATATCCAAGCCCTGATTGTGTAAGAATTCGGCAATCCCACTCATTCCTATACCACCGATTCCAATGAAGTGTATTTTTTTTGTTCTACCGAGCATCTAATACTCCTTTGATTGCATAATTCTGTTTGTTTGATTCATGTTATTGAGCATGGGTTTGATATTTATGATTAGCATCATTTATTCCCACTCTTCACTAGATGAATCAGCAGGTCATTCGTTATTTTTTGAGTAGCTTGATTTTGGGGTAATCCCTCGAGCTTAGCCTTATATTCGCTTACATTGCTTACAACTATTTCGATGGCATTAATTAGAGTTTCAGGAGTTAGCTTGAATTGCTCCAGCAATAATGATACTCCCTTCTCTTGCTGTTCCAGTGCATTAAAGTACTGATGGTTTTCTGCCGCACTAGGAAGAGGAATGAGAATTGATGGCACGCGGTTCTCTTCCAATTCTGCAATTGTCATCGCCCCAGCACGTGTAATAGCCAACTTGGCAACACTCAACATGTTTATGTAATCTGGTGAAAAGTCGAAAAGATAAAGACCAGAGAACGGCTTGAATTTATCCGCAAACTTATTATATGTTGTCCTACCAGTTTGCCATATTAGCTGATAACCCTTGTTGATCAAATCTGGGATAATGCTTTCTATCGCATTGTTTATTGCAAGAGAACCCTGGCTGCCTCCGCTTACAATAATTATCGGTTTATCTGCCACTAGACCAATTGACTCTGCTAAAAATGAAGATTCCGAACCACTCTTTAGTGGGATTCCGAAGTTTGATAGCTTGGCTTGCGGAAGATACTTTCTGCTTGATTCAAATGATATGTAGATATGCCTGAAGTATTTTGCCAGAGTTCGGGTAACCAAGCCGGGATAACTGTTGCTCTCATGACCATATACAGGAATTCGGAGTATTATAGCCGATAGCGCAACAGGTCCTGCAACAAAACCACCCGTTACAAACACAGCATCAGGATTCTCATGCTTAAGAATTCTACAAGAGCTAATAATGCTGCCAACAAGGTAAAATGGGAAAAGCAGATTTCGAAAGCTAAAACTACGATATAACTTTTGAACTTTGATAGCTTGAAATTGATAGTTTTCAGCTCGAACTAAACGTTCTTCGATGCTATTTCTATTTCCAATAAACAAAGCTTCATGCCCTAACTGTTTCAAACATTCCGCTATCGCAAGTGCAGGAACAATGTGTCCCCCGGTTCCTCCTCCACCAAAAGCTATCTTCATACTATCCTCCGTACAGCACTGATATTGAGAATTACTCCCAAAGAGGCAGAATCTATCAATAATGCAGAGCCACCATAACTGATAAAGGGTAATGTGTTCCCAGTTGGAGGCAGAATGGACATCGAAACTCCTGTGTTTACGAGCACATTAAAGAAGATGTTCATAGCCAAACCTACACCTAAAAACTTTAAATACCTGCTTTCTTGGGAATTAGCCATGCGAAAAGACCTAAAAAATAGTAAGCAGTGTAAACCGAAAACGAATATTGCTCCCAAAAACCCAAACTCCTCGGCAATAATTGTGAAAATGTAATCCGTCCTGGCTTCAGGCAGGAAATAATGCTTTGCTCTTCCTCTCGCAATACCGGTTCCTATCAATCCCCCACTTGTTAAAGCAGTTAAGCTTTCCTTTACTTGATAATCACTATCATCAGCTTTGGCAGTATTCCTATCCTTAAAGAATAGACTGTACTTTTTATATGTCGTAAGCCTCGCTTTTCGATAATCTGCACCATGAGTTAGAATAGCTACTGCTCCCAGTATCCCAATTAATGCAATTAATAGGAGCACCCGCTTTTTAGTGCCAGCATACACCAACATACCATAAAGGGTAGCTCCCCCGATAATTAAAGTGCTGAGATGACGTTCCAATATTATCAGCAAGAAAGTAAATCCGGTGAGAGTGATCAATGGTGCAAAATCTGTTAAGAATTTAATAGGAGTTGCAGCTAACAATTCCTCGTGCCTCTTATCCAGTATGTGTGCAAAATAGAATACGAGGACAACTCGGGCAAGAAAACTTGGTTGAAAACTAATAAAACCGAGGCTTATCTGGCGTGTTGCACCTTTGATAGTGCTTCCCTTAAACAACACAATGATTAGCAAGATTAACGTTAGATAAACCATATATGGAGCCAAAACTCGGGTTTTCTCCAAATCAAATGCGTAGAGAATAACAACTGCAACGATCATGGATACTGCTAAAAATAGAATCTGACGATAAAAATACATCATTGAGCTTTGTACTGATGAGATATCGAGCATGACTATAAGCCCCACAATGCATAGAAGCACGTACGAAAGTAAGATTACTTTATCGAAACTTACAATATACCGTTGGGTTCTATTTCTTTTCATTCTCTTCTATTATAGCTTCGACTATTTGTTTAAATACTTCGCCACGATGTTCGAAATTATGAAAATGGTCGAAGCTGGCACATGCTGGTGAAAGAACTATCACATCTCCTGCAAGCGATTCTTCAAAAGCAGTTTTTATACATGTTTCAAAGTCATCAATACATACGAGAGGTATTTTCCCCAACCATGCTTGACGCATTTGATCTTGTGTGCCGCCAGTAATGTAAACCTTCTGGGCTTTTTGTTGCAAATCTTCGGTGAGAATACTGAAATCTTCTCCCTTATCTGAACCGCCCACTATAATTCTGATAGGACGCTCAAAACTGAAAAGCGCACTACGGACAGAATCTGTATTAGTAGCCTTGGAATCGTTGTAAAATGACACACCCTTAACGCTGCCAACATACTCGAGCCTGTGGGTTAAAGGTTTGAATCCCTTCACCGCAGCTCCGATAGCTTCAGAATCAGGAACAAGTGCATGCACAGCCAACATAGCTGCCATTGCGTTAGCATAATTGTGTGGACCTCTTATGCCAAGATCATAGATAGACACCATCGTGGATAAACCAAAGCGAATAAACTTACCGCTTAAACATGCATAGGCTTTGGGTTGAAGCTCTTGTAAAGAAAACATAAGCTTACGTGCTTTAATTTTAGCGGTACACTTAACAACAATGGGTGAATCTAAGAAAAGCACCGCACAATCATTTTCATCCTGATGCTTGAATATGCTTGCCTTACTGGCAGCATACTCATCAAAAGAATCATAGCGATTCATATGGTCTGGAGTAATATTTAACAAAACAGCTACATCTGGCTTGAAACTAGTTATCAGATCAAGCTGGAAACTACTAATTTCCAATACTATAAATTCTATACCAGATTTGTGTATAGGATAGCTGCAAAATGCATCCCCAATGTTGCCAGCAAGAATGGAATTATGTCCCATTTGTACCAGAATATGGTGAATCAAACTTGCTGTTGTACTCTTACCATTAGATCCAGTTACTGCAATTATCTTAGAATCAGCTGCTTTAATCTGATAGCCAAATTCAATTTCGCTAATCAATTCTATTCCTTTTGCTCTCGCTCTGGTCAAGATGGGTATATTCATCGGGATCCCCGGGCTAACAATCAAGCAATTGCAATCTAACAGCTTATTTGTATGTCCACCGAATTCACAGGGGAAATCTTTCAGTATTTGATTGGCAACTGGAATCTTATCTTTCCATTGTAGTTCGCTGAGAAAGGCGTTTCCTCCCAGTTCCTTGATCTTGTATGCAGCAGCAATCCCGCTGCGAGCCATGCCTAGTATTCCGTATTTCTTGGTCGTATCAAACATTGTTAATCCTTAATTTACCTTAATTTTAAAGTAGAGAGACCCAAAGCAACCAATAGAATAGCCACAATGTAAAAGCGGATCACAATCTTCGTCTCATGTATCCCTTTCAGTTCATAATGGTGATGAAGGGGAGCGCAAAGAAAAACTCTGCGTCCTTGTCCATATTTGCGTTTTGTCCATTTAAACCAGCTTCTCTGCAGAATCACACTTCCTGTTTCTGCAACAAATATTAGCCCAATGATCATAAAGAATATCTGTTCTTTAAGCAAGACCGATATTACAGCTAGAATACCACCCAAGGTAAGCGATCCTGTGTCGCCCATAAATACCTGGGCAGGATAGCTGTTAAACCAAAGGAACCCAATCAACGTCCCTATCAATGCGCTAATGAATACCGTTAACTCGCCTGCATTATATATGTATTCCAAGTTTAGGTAATTTGCGGAGATAAAATTACCCTTCAGATAACTCATCACTCCCAATCCAAGTGCGGCAAAGGCAAGCGTGCCAGCAGCCAAACCATCTAAACCATCAGTTAAATTAACCGCATTTGATGTCCCAGTTATAAGAAACACAACGAAAGGAATGAACAACCATCCTAATTCAATGTAAGTATTCTTTATGAAGGGGATTTGAAGTGCCGTAATATGATCGGAAACTGAAGAACTGTAATAAATCGCGAGGGTGAGCAGTAAACCAACCGAGATTTGCCCCAGCAGTTTGTATTTCGGAATCAAGCCTTTTTTAGCTTTTACGAAGTTTTTAAAATAATCATCAATAAACCCTACTATTCCCAACCACACGATAGTTAAATACATCATCATTATCGCCGAGTTAGTTAGCATATTCCAGAGCAAAGAAGATATTAACAAGGAAACCAGAATTATAATCCCACCCATTGTAGGAGTTCCTTGTTTCAGGCGATGCTTCTCCGGCAAATCTTCGTCGATAGTTTCCACTGCTGCTTTTCTTTTCAACATACGGATAAACGCAGGTCCAACAATTAGAGCTATCACCAACGAAGTGATAAACGCTCCAATCGACCTAAACGTAACATATCTGAAAACGTTAAAAATGATGCTGTATTTAGCAAGGGGATACAATAAATGATAAAGCACTACAACCCTCCTTGAATGGTGGATAGAAGCCTCTCCAAATGCATACCATGAGAAGCTTTTACTAGAATTACCGTATCTTCGGCTAAGTTATTCAGTTTTTCACTATCTTTTAGATCTTCTACCGTTGCGAAATTCATTGGAACCATATCACTACTGTCATGGTAAAGTTTGGCAAATTCACCCACGGTATATAGCTCGCTAACCTTCATTTCGGCAAGCATGGCACCAATCATTTGATGATACATAGCCGTGTTTTCACCCAGCTCCAGCATATCACCAAGAATCGCTATGTGAGGATATTCAGGGTGTACTTGTTGCCAATATTCCAATGCTTTTTGCATTGAACAAGGATTAGCATTGTAACAATCTACAATCACAGTACCCTTACCACGAGGAAATAATTGCAACCTCATGTCTATGTTAATTGGCTTTAGCAGCGATGCCTGTATTTCTTCCTTTGTTAATCCCAGTTTTAATGCTAATACAATTGCAAAGGCAGCATTGATCGCATAGTGAGAGGCTGGATATGGTAGCTGCCAGGTAAACCCTGCTAGAAGAAAACTCTGTGAATCTGATAATAGTGATTGACCAGAAACTTGGTAATCACAATCTTCACTATAACCAATGCTTGCACCCTCTGATTTAAAACCTTTAAATCGGTGATCATCGCCTGGGTACAATCGCAAAGCTAATGGTCGTTTAAACAAAGAACTCTTTTCGAGATACACTCCATCTTCATCTTTTAGAAATTCAAGATGTGAAGGGCCAATATTGAGAACTATAGCTATATCGGGGCATGCAATATCTGCAAGGATCGCTATCTCGCCAAAATGATTGGTTCCAAGCTCGAAAACAGCATATTTGTGAGCAGGGATAACCCTAAGAATTGTCTTACACAAGCCAATTAGATTATTCTCATTATACCTGGTTTTGAGGCAAGGAAGATGATCGTTTAACACCTGAGCAATCAGTTCTTTGCTAGTGGTTTTGCCTGTACTCCCAGTTATTGCTATCTTTTGTGGAGCGAACATTTGTAAGTATTTCTGGCACAACATACCTAAGCTGGTAACGCTATTTTCTACAGTGTAATAACTAGAGGAAGAAACCGCTAGCGAAGGCGCCTTCTCACAAACAACAAAGTTTTCTGCATTTGCAAGTACCTCTGGGATGTAGCTATGTCCGTCGTAACGTTCACCAACAATAGCAAAGAAAAGGCTTCCTTTTTTTATCTGGCGAGAGTCTGTTGAAATATACGAAAAGTGTTTCGGTGGCTTGTAGCCATCTGTATAATCTTGTTTCTCTATTTGACATAGAAGCTCAAGCATTGTAATGTCCACAGGCAATACCAGCTCATCTTCGCTTTTTTCGCTTGCTAGTTTCCAAGTGCTAAGAGCTTGCTTTGCTACCTCAAAATCATCAAATGGATAGCGGACACCTTCAATTTCCTGATAATTTTCATGTCCCTTGCCACAGATAACTACCATGTCACCTGTTTGCGCTAACCTGATACTTGCCCTGATATCTGGTTTTCTATCC
>JAQUJJ010000172.1 GCA_028681035.1 Candidatus Cloacimonadota bacterium | reverse complement strand
CATTGATAACTGGCGCACCAAAGGGTATATCACGCCGGTTATCATACCTGGGAAAAACAGGGCCTTGGGCTATCGTGAGCGCGATGTTGATGGGCTGATCGAAGGTGCGCCCTTCTAAAGCTCGCTACCCGAAGTTGAGCGAGGATGAGATCAAAACGCTGACAGTTGACGACAAATGGCTGACCTCAGTTCTATCCGCCATCCAGACCGAGATTGAGCGGGTGACCCAGCAGCTTGCCACCCGCATCCAGACCCTGGAAACCCGCTATGCTGATCCCCTGCCCGAACTGACTCATGCAGTCGAAAAACTCTCAGTCAAAGTTGATGCTCATCTTAAAACCATGGGGCTGTCATGGTAAAGCCACAGGAGGCACTACTTCATGAAAGAAAATCAACCGGCGATCTCTGGATAAATTTCCCATACTCAACGGAGTACTTGAGGGTCATCGCGGCACCGAAAGAAACTTCGGAAGGGTTGGGTAATGGGTTGGGTAATGGCAAGGATAGTATAATCAAAAAAACTTCGGTGAAAATCTTGGATCTTTTTCGGAATAATCCGGATATGACCTTAGCGGAGGTGGCTGTTTCTATCGGTAAAACGAAACGTGCCATCGAACTGGCCAGTTCTAAGCTGGTCAAAGAGGGGCGCCTTCGATATGTCGGCCCGCAAAAAGGCGGGCACTGGGAAGTGATGGAAAACGGAAAATGGAGAAGGGAAAATGACTGATTCAAAACATTCTCAATTATGCACTATCAATTCTCCATTGAAAAAGGGCTATAAACATAGTGAGGTTGGCTTGATCCCTGAGGATTGGGAAACACCTAAAATGGGTGAGTTCGTCGAGTTCAAAAACGGTTTAAACAAGGCTAAGGAATTTTTTGGCCACGGAACTCCCATTGTGAATTACATGGACGTTTTCGATCATTCAGGACTACACGAGTCTGATGTCGCTGGAACAGTTGCGGTAAACCGAGATGAAATACATGCCTACAGCGCAAAAAAAGGCGACGTGTTTTTCACTAGAACCTCCGAGACAGTTGATGAGATAGGTTGCACAACCGTGCTATTAGACGAAATTAAGGATGCTGTGTTTAGTGGCTTTGTATTGCGAGCTCGATCGACACACAAAACCTTGAGCCTATTGTTTAAGAAATACTGTTTCAGCTCATCTGTAGTTCGTAAACAAATTATGTCGACGAGTTCCTATACCACACGAGCCTTAACCAATGGGCGATCACTTTCACAGGTATATCTTCCTTGTCCGGTTTGCCTCAAAGAACAGCAGGCAATAGCGGAAGCACTTTCGGATGTGGATGCCCTGATCGGATCACTTGAAAAACTGGTCGCCAAGAAACGCGCCATCAAAACCGGTGTCATGCAACAACTCCTCACCGGTAAAAAACGCTTGCCGGGATTTGAAGGGGAGTGGGAGACGAAGCGGTTGGGGGATATAATTGACAAGTTCATAGGTGGAGGAACGCCTAGTCGTTCTGACCCACGTTATTGGGGTAACGAAATTCCATGGGTTACCGTAAAGGATTTTGCAACGTTTAATCCACGCCAATCGCAGGAGTCGATAACTAAGGAAGGTTTGGTTAACAGTGCTTCTCATCTGATAAAAAAAAGTACATTGATCACTTCTACCCGTAGGGCACTTGGAAAGGCTGTTATTTATGAGGTCGATGTTGCAATTAATCAGGATCTTAAAGCATTGTATCCAAAAACCTGTGTCGCAACCAAGTATCTGTACTACTGGTTTCAATATAAAGCTGATTTTATTGATGACCTTGGTAGTGGTAGTACGGTAAAGGGTATTTCGTTACCTGATCTCAAAAAAGTGGAGTTTCTCCTTCCGTTTCTCTCCGAGCAACAAGCCATTGCCACGGTGCTATCCGACATGGATGCCGAGATTCAGGCACTGGAGAAAAGACTGGATAAAGCAAAGGCCATCAAGCAGGGGATGATGCAGGAGCTTTTAACGGGAAAGACGAGGCTGGTGTGATCTTATTGAAACTGGCATTAGTTGCTATTCTCTCAACTCCTGTCGCAAAAAACAAGAAGTTCAGATAGTCATCTTCATCGGTTGTTGAGTGGAAGCATTTGAAAGAGTGTTTTAAACCACCACCAACTATCAACTTTTTGGAGTCAAAGTACACGATTCTACGCCTTTACTTACTCCAATATAGATGAAAATTCTTCTGCAAGCAGGATGCTTGCACTACTCCATTATCACCTTTAGACTCACTTCTCAATAACCCGCTTTGAAACAGCCTTCCGTCTTCGCGCTTCGCAGCTACGCCGGACACGGAAAGGCTGGACAACAAACCTTACGCAGCAGCTGTTTGTAGTTCACGCTTCAGCGTGCTCTTTGTGCTCTGATCGGTTATTGAGAAGTTACTTAGCGTATTAATGGTAAACGTATGGATGAAACGCGATCAGTGATGATTGCATACGTGTGTTCCCGCAGAACAAACGAAAGGGAAACCAGCCGTGGGCATTATGGCTGTATGATAATGATTATGTCATTATTCTTTGGGAACGTAACGGATACTATTTACTCAAAACTGCATTTCAGGTGAAATATAGAATCGCTAAGCAAAACCTTGAACGTGATTGGCAGGAGTATCAAAAAAGACTGGGATCGCCGTAAACGACGACCCCGAAAACTCTGTCTACACATGGTAGATGAATTAAATTAATAATAGCATAGCGTGTGAGATATGCAACTCGATTTTTAAGTTTTTTGTAACGAGCAAAAAAGGAGGGGTAAATGCGCAATCGTGACCAGCTATCAGCCTTCGACAGCTGATATCAAGCTTGAGGAGTCGGGAGAGGGTAAAACTGAAAAGCTCAGGAAATACGATATTTAGCGGAAGATGCTGGCGGAGTATTTTGAGGTATCGGAAGATGATGCCATGAACCGCGTTGAGGAGTTTGAGAAGCAGGTCAAAAAACGTTTTGTTGACGAGCCTGGGCAGATGCGACTGCTGATTGTGGTGGACAAGCTGCTGACCGGGTTTGATGCGCCATCCGCAACATATCTTTACATAGATAAATCCTTGAAAGATCATGGTCTGTTTCAGGCCATCTGCCGGGTCAATCGTCTGGATGGTGAAGATAAAGAATGTGGATATATCATCGACTACAAGGATCTGTTCCACCATCTTGAGGGTGCTATAGATGACTATACCAGTGGCGCACTGGATGGATATGCCAAGGAGGACGTGGCTGGGTTGCTGACGAACCGGCTGGATAAGGCAAGGGAGAAACTTCAGGACGCACGGGAGGTTATTAAAGCACTATGTGAGCCGGTGTCAGCGCCAAAGGGATCTGCGGATTATCAGCACTACTTCTGCACCAAGGATACACTGGATAAGGATGCCATACGTGAAAACGAGCCTAAACGTGTCGCTCTATACAAGGCTGTGGCTTCTTTGGCCCGGGCTTATGCCAACCTGGCCAATGAAATGATTGAGGCCGGATTCACTGTTGAGGAGGCTAAAGCTATCAAGGCCGAGGTCCAGCATTATACCAAGGTGATGGAGGAGGTTAAGCTGGCCAGCGGTGATTATCTGGACATGAAGATGTTTGAACCTGCGATGCGCCATATGATGGATATGTATATACGGGCGTATGACAGTGAGGTGCTCTCTGATTTCGAGGAAATGGGGTTGATTGAGCTGATTGTTGAGCAAGGTGTGAGCGCCCTTGATAAGCTCCCCAAGGGTATCCGTAAGGATGAAAAGCTTGTGGCTGAGACTATTGAGAATAATATTCGTAAAGTGATTATTGATGAGCAACCGGTCAACCCCAAGTATTATGAAGAGATGTCTCAGGTGCTGGATGCCCTGATCAAGGAGCGCCGAGAAGGAGCACTGGAATATAAAGCCTATCTGGAAAAGATTATGGATCTGGCCCGGAAGGTGAAAAAACCTGGCTTTGACTCAACGAAGTACTCCTCATCGGTCAATACTCCGGCGAAACGCTCTCTGTGCGATAACCTCGATGGAGACGAGCAGCAGGCCCTCGCAGTTGATGAAGCGGTCAGGATGACAAAGAAAGCTAATTTTGTCGGGCACCGGATGAAGGAAAAAGAGATAGAAAATGCAGTCCGTGAGGTTCTGGATGTAAAGTACCACACTAAGCTTGATGTGATTATGGATATCGTGAGGAAACAGAGTGAGTATCTCTAACTCTATGATTACAGTTAACGGAATGAAGGTCGAGATTGTGCGGAAGCATATCAAGAACCTCCATCTCGCCGTCTATCCCCCGGAAGGAAGGGTTCGCGTTGCCGTACCTTTACACATCAATGACGAGAATGTCCGGTTGGCTGTTATCAATAAACTGGGGTGGATCAAGCGGCAACAGACCCGTTTTCTGACTCAGCCTCGTCAGTCAAAACGGGAGTATGTTACGGGAGAGACGCACTATTTCAAAGGACGGAAATACCGGCTTGATGTTGTCAGCGATCCTGGGTCTCAGAGGGTTGAGATCAAGAACCGGGGCAGAATCACAATGTTTTTGCATGAGGGTACGGATGTATCGACACGGCATCGGATAATGACCGAGTGGTATCGTCAGCAGTTAAAGGAAATGATCCCGCCTTTAGTTGAAAAGTGGCAGTTAAAGATCGGCACAGAGATTGATGATTGGCAGGTTAAGATTATGCGGACCCGCTGGGGTAGCTGTAATCAGTCAGCCCGAAGGATCTGGTTAAACCTTGAGCTTGCAAAAAAGCCGGTTGAGTGCCTTGAGTATGTCATTGTTCATGAAATTCTTCACTTACAGGAACGTCAGCATAACGATAACTTTGTGGCTTTTATGGATCTTTATCTGCCTAAATGGCGGTTGTACAAGGCAGAGTTGAACAAGCTCCCGGTCAGACATGAAGAGTGGAAGTATTAATGATGCTGTACTCGATTGGTAGTCTTGTGAGGTTGAAGCCATCAAAGTTGAAAACATTACTGTTTGCAATATTCTTAAAAGAAAGATCCATGAAATTATTCCTCCTAATTAAAGTTGTCCGTTTTACACGAAAAGGCACTGGCCATTTAATCATTTCCAACCATTGCCCATTTAGCCGCTAACGCCTCCTCCACGCGCTTGGCCAGCGTTTCCAGGTCATCCGTCGTCATATCATTCAGCAACGCCGTAGCACTCTCCAGGTCGCTCCCAGCAGTCGCAGCGGGCAGTGAAGGTAGTTCGGTTCCGTTGATGCGTAGTGCCAGCTCAGAGGCCAGCCCCTTGCCGATCTGTTGGTAGTTGGCCAGCATGTCATCGGTACTGTGACCGGTAATGCTTTTTATCATTGCAGAGGGCATACCGGCGGCGGTGGCTACCGTTACAAAGAAATGCCGCAGGGAATGGGCTCCATAGACAACCACAGCTCGCTTAAGACCAACTCTATCCGCATTTGTGTCAATACCGGCTCGTTTGAATGCTTTGGTGATCTGCTTGGAAATTGCGCTCCGGTCTCTCTTATAAACCTTTGTCAATTCCGGGAAAACATTGTCCACGGGGTTTAAGACCTTTCCGCTTTGACGGCGGTTTAAAACTTCAGCGGCTGCGGGAAATAGAGGGATATGAACAATTTTACCCTCTCTCCGTGCTGTCTTTACCGGAGCCAGGGAAATAACGTTTTGTTTAAAGTCAACCGCGGACCATTGCATGTTGACAACATCAACAAGTCGTAAACCAGTCCAGGCTAGTAAAACAAAGAGGTCGTGATAATCCTGCTCATTTGCAACAGCGGCTAACAGACTCTCATATTGCGTGGCTGTTAAGGCCTGTTTCCGTGTCGCTAAAGAGTTTAGGCGGCGATTGGCTATCCGCGCCCATGGATTGGGCTTGTCTGGCATTAGAACGCCCCAGAGCAGCTTTAAAAAGTTTTTGTGCTGGTTAAAGGTGGATGCTGTAATCTTTGCGTCTTTCAAGTGTTTTGCATAGGCCTTGGCAGTCTCTTCTGTGATCTGTACAAGTGCCTCTGTTTCAGGGTGCATTTTTGTGAGCCACTTTGAGAAGCGTAGCCATATAGAAGAATATCTGTAGAATGTAGCCTCGCCGCTATCGGGTCGTGCTGGTGAATTGATATATTCAGTCCATACCATTTCCAGAGATAGAGGTGGTGGTTTTGATGATGGCTTTTCCATCAACTATGGTCCTTACATACCATGTGCCTTTTTTAGAGTTTTGAAATAGATAACCGGTGCGTTTTCTCATGGGTTGTATTCCTATTTTCCCTTGATTGCTCTTTGTTTCAAATGTTAGCATCTTGCTTGCAGATGGAATTTCACCTAATAGCCTACAGCCTAAACCCCTAAGCACCTAAACCAGCGGAGCCGGAACCAAACTGAGCCTATGTGATATGCGAAATTATTTCTCTCTCATTGAACAATTGTGTGATATGCCCCGCTGGTTTAGTCAACAACGCTATGCGTTGCATAGAAAAG
>JAQUJJ010000171.1 GCA_028681035.1 Candidatus Cloacimonadota bacterium | reverse complement strand
TGTATATATAGCAATATGTTGCCAATTTGGGTTACTACATTTTCAAGCAACCACAGGATGCCAATCCGCTCATATTAAGCATCTACAAGATTAGCATGAAAAATTTCGGGGGGATGCGTGGAATATTCACTATCCTTAGTTCTTGCCTGCTTATACTGTCATATCATTGCCCACTCATTGCCCTCCACATGGGCAATGATAGGGCAGTTCAAGCAAGGGCTTGCAATAATCTTAGCGACAAATACCCTGTAATGATGCTAGGAAAAAGGCACAAATATGAAAAAGCAAAACTTGCAAATCAGGTGAAATAAGGTTATTCTGATAGTAAATCAAGAAATTACTTGCCAAAAAGATAGGGATTTGTTTACGTGCTAAAAAGTGGTAAAATTACTAAAGGACATTGTTGAATGAAACGCATTATATTGCTTATCCTAACGCTGTTTGCGCTTGCCGGATGTGTAAATTACGATGAAGAGCTTTGGCTGAATCGTGATGGCTCCGGTAGGGCGAGGCTGCGTCTGGTTCACCGTTCCCCCTATGAAAACCCGGAAGAGATTGTACGCAAAGCTGCCCTTCCAGGAATCAGTCTTCATGGATATGATATCCAAAGACGGGGTGCGGATGCGATATATACCATTGATTTTAAATTCAAGAACGTGGAAGCTTTCAACAACGTGAACGACCAGCTTAGTGCTGCTGATTTCTGGGGTAAAATCACCCTTAATAAAGAACCCGGACGCAGAATCACTTTCAAGAGACGTATCTCTTTGGGTAGCCAAGAAAGCGATGACGATTTTGAGAACATCTTTAGCAAGATGCAAACCGACAGCTTAGTTTGGCGCTACAAGTTGCATGTACCGTGGAAAATTGTTTCCAGCAACGCTGCCCCCGAAAACATCGATACCAAAAACAGGACAATCTCATGGAGCTTTGATACCCGCTCTATGTGGAATAAAACTGAGCTAATGACTGTTGAACTGAAGAAAGACTTTCCTTGGATACTGGTTGTAGTAGGGGCGATTGTCTTCATTTTGGCTGTATTCCTTGTACATTGGCTGTTCCGCTTTGCCAGAAAATCACATTTGATAGAGAGATTAAAGCATCACGAAGATAAAATTGAGAATTGAGAATTGAGAATTGAGAATTAGGTTTGGGTGAAGTTATGCCGAAACAGAACTTGATAGTAGATAAATCATTCAGTTTTGCTTTGAAGGTTGTTCAATTATATAAGCACCTAACTAAAGATGCCTGTGAATATGTCCTCTCCAAGCAATTACTCCGCTCTGGAACCTCTATTGGCGCAAACGTAAATGAGGCAATCGATGCCCAATCTAAAGCAGATTTTATACACAAAATGTCTATCGCTCTGAAAGAGGCAAGGGAAACAAACTACTGGCTAAAACTATTGTTGGAATCAGGTTACACTGTGAAAACTGACTCGCTTCTTGAAGATAGCACAGAACTAATAAGAATCATTACAGCTATTGTAAAGTCTTCCAAAGAAACCAACCACTAAATTCTCCATTCTCAATTCTCCATTTTCAATTAATTTTAATGCGCCTCATACCAATTCTTCCCAATCCCCACATCTGTTTTTAGCTCCACAATCTTGCGCAGCTCTTCCGGCAGCGCAGATTCCATAGCGATTTGCACCATTTGTTTGGTTTCTTCGCTGCTATCTTTGTGGATTTCAAAGACCAGTTCATCATGCACCTGAAGCACCATTTTGATGTGCAGATTACCCTCAATGCGCTTGTTGATATCTATCATAGCTATTTTAATCAAATCGGCAGCAGAGCCTTGAATGGGCATATTAACGGCAATGCGTTCCGCTTCACTTCTATAGCCCGCATGTTTGCTGTTTATATTGGGAAGAAACAACCTTCTCCCGAAGATGGTCTCGCAGAATCCTTCCTGCTGCGCACTGGCAACGCACTGGCTGATGAAGTTTCGGATGGAGGGAAACTGAGCGAAATAGCTTTCTATGATGTTCTTTGCTTCGTTCTGGCTGATGCCAAGGTCTTTAGCAAGTTTACGCTGTCCCATACCGTAGAGGATGCCGAAGTTTATCGTTTTAGCAGCCCGGCGTTGGTCGTTAGTAACCTCGCTGAGTGGGACGTTAAATATCTTGGCAGCAGTTCCCTTATGAATATCCAAACCATTCTTAAAGGCTTCAATCAAGGCTTCATCTTTGCTCATCAACGCCAAAAGGCGCAGCTCTATCTGTGAATAATCCGCTGCCAAGATAAGATGCTCTTCATCGATGGCGCAAAAAGCCTTGCGTATTTCTCGCCCCATTTCGGTACGTATCGGGATATTTTGCAGGTTGGGGTTGGATGAGGAAAGCCTTCCCGTGGAGGTTACGGTTTGGTTAAAAGACGAGTGAATGCGGTTTGTGTGTGGGTTTATCATCTTGGGCAGTGCGCTCACATAGGTGGATTGCAGCTTGCTTAGTTGGCGATAGGAGATGATGGTCTGGGCAATCTCGTGATCCGTTGCCAGCTCTTCCAACACGCTGTTATCGGTGGAAAAGCCTGTTTTGGTCTTCTTTTTATTAGGGATGTGTTTTTCTACGAATAGCATTTTGGCAAGCTGCTGCGTGGAATTGAGGTTAAACTCGTATCCTGCATAGCTGAAAATCTGTTCTGTAAGTTTCTTAAGCTCCAGATTTATCAAGTGAGAGATATCGCTAAGCATGGTGCAATCTATAGCAACTCCATTTTCTTCCATCTTTTGTAGAACCTGAATAAGCGGGAGTTCAATATCATCAAAAAAGAGGTGCATGCCCGAGAAATCTATCCTCCTGCGATAGATAGGATAAAGCTGGAAAACAGCCCAAGCATCCTCTGCTGCATATAAACAGGCTTCCACGGGGTCAACCAAATCGAAGGTAATCTGGCTTTTCCCTTTACCAATAAGCTGACTGATGGGAATCATTTCGTGATACAGTTCACGATAAGCGCATTCATCCAAGGAATAGCTATTTGTTCCTGGATCCAGAATATAGGCAGCCAGCATGGTATCAAACAAAGGATTGTTTATAGTAAGCCCGTGTCTGTGCAGCACAATCATGTCATACTTCAGGTTATGCCCGATAATCAGCTTGTCTTTAAGTGCATCTTTTAGGTGCAGCAGCACTTCGCTTTGTGACAGGTTATCCGCCATTTTATGGCTAAGCGGTAGATAATATGCCTTGCCACTATTCACACACACAGATATCCCCACCAAAGCAGCCAGCATAGGGTCTATGGAATCCGTTTCCGTATCCAGACTAATTATGGGTGCAGCCTTTATTTCGGCGAGCATGGTAACAAAGCTGAGCTTGTTAACCAGCACTGCCTCAAAAGCTTGGTCTGTGGGTTCTGGAGTGCTGACGTGCTGGGGTGTGGGGGTTTCGTGCATAGAGAAGATATCGTCTTGGTATTCAGTGTTAAGGGGCTGGATTCCCGCCTCCGCAGGAACGACAGAAGAGGGAGAGGGAGCGGTAGAAGAAGAAGCGAGAAGGGCAGTGGGAGGAACGGGAGAGACAATGGGGTATTTAGCTTCTATTTTGCGCCGAATGGAGCTTATTTCATACTCTATCAGCAGGGGCAGAGCCAGCCGCAAGCTTTTAGGATTGAAGGCAAGCCCTTCATAATCTGGCAAATCTATAGGTACATCAAGCTCTATTGCAGCAAGTTTTTGTGAGAGATAGGCATTGTCTTTGTCGTTTAGTAAACGTTCTTTCAGCTTTGGTGCCACTTTATCCAGATTGGCATAAATGCCATCAAGACTGTCATATTCTTTAAGTAATGCTTCGGCGGTTTTGGGTCCTATGCTTTTCACTCCCGGGATATTATCTGAAGAATCCCCCATCAACGCAAGGTAATCCACAAACTGCTCCGGATAAACTCCATATTTGGCAAAAACCGCTGCTTCGTCCAGTTTCACATTCTTCATGGGGTCTAGCAGGCTTGTTTTAGTGTCTATTAACTGGCAATAATCCTTATCACTGGTTACCAGCACAACATCGTATTTATCCCTGAATTTAGCTGCCAAAGTTCCCAGAACGTCATCCGCTTCATAGCCATCCATGCCAATCTCTGGTAAGCCAATCAGACGGAAGAACTCGTGCACGGGCTGTATCTGAGCAACCAGGTCTTCTGGCATGGGCGGACGCTGTGCCTTATATTCCTTATACATTGCGTGCCGAAAAGTGGGTGCCTTACGGTCGAAAGAAATGGCAATATGCTCTGCTTTAACCGATTCAACTAGGGAAATGAAGGAGTTTGCCACCCCGTATATTGCAGAGGTATTCATTCCTTTAGAGTTAACTAAAGGATTCTTGATAAAGGCGAAGTGTGCACGGTAAAGCAATGCCGTGCCGTCAATAAGATAAAGCTTTTCTGCCATAGGTTCTCCCACTTAGGTTTGAGGTAAGCTTTTTCAGAAAGGCGATATTCTGGCAAGGGAATTATTGTCTCTCATAGCCTCCCGTTATTAAAAACAGAGTATTATCAGTTGGTTTCGGAGTTGCTTGAAATTGTAACAACAGCCCCCTCGGCTGTTCATACGAGGCGTGTGAAACTAGATCTTTCGGTTTATTCGGTGTTCTTGGTGGGTAAAATAAATGGTTCAAATTCAATTCTGGAAGGTAAGGGCGTCCCTTGCTTATTTCTCAGGTGATTCCCACGTGATTCCCACGTGAACCCCACGTGAAAACGAGGGAATCGCCAGGGAAATTCCTCGGTGTTAGAAGACATTGGAGCAAGGCATTGGTTTGCATGGCATAAATGAACTTGAGTCAAAAAAGATACTTTTGAGTTGTCCTCTTATGCCTAATGCGAGAATTTCGGTTTATTCGGTGTTCTCGGTGGTGAAACAAATTTGCGTTATCTGGATTTTATCATAGCGATATTAACGGTATAAATAGGGCTTGGGGCGGCGTCCTTCAAAATCCAGCAACTTTAAGGGCAGTTTGGTGCTAAGAGAGAATATGGGAGAGCCGAATTTGCCCCTGCTTTGGTTCCATGCAACTTGCAGTTCGATGGATTTCCAAATAAGGCGAGGATTTCGCAGACGGCAGCCGAAACCTTCTGTAGTAATGATATTTTCTCTCTTTGGTCTGTATGGGGTGTCGGAAATCAATGATCCATCCGCAAACACATACAATGCTATTTTAAACCCCAGAACATCCCAGGGTGCGATAAAATCCTTTTCAGTACTCAATGATATCAGGCTTGTGCCGTATAAATCTTCATCCCCACTGAAATACGGGTCTGTGGATAAATGTAAGGTTTCGCCACGGAAACGTTCTTTTCCTAAGATGATGCGAGCCTTAAAGAAGGTTCGTGCCATAAAATTGCCATAATGCTGGATGGGCGTTACAAGAAAGGGTTCTAAGGTAAACACTCCTTGCTCAAGCTGGTCTTTGTTAATAAACGTTTCCAGCCCGGCATCTAGATAAACCAAACCATCTTTCAGCAACACCTTGCTAAAAGAACTGCGAATACCAATAAACTCTCTGTTTCTAAACTCACCAATCTCGTAACCAAAGGGAAACTCCAGTAAGAAACCTACCGGTATGGCATCGTTCTCTAAAAAGGAATATACATGTGGCAGGCTGCGGAAATCAGACTGGGTAATACCTATGGAAGCCATGGCAAGAAGGTTTTCGTGCCATAACCTCCCATAAGAATCCGCTACAGGCGGACGCTTGTGAAACCATGTTTGCTGCAAAGACAATGCAGCGTATTTATACTGATTAGCAGAGCCGGGTTTTCCTCCAAAGCTACGTCCATACCACCCTCCTATAACAATCTTATCAACGGTTATCGTGTCCACCGGTGCACGCACATAGGTTTCAGAAGATTCCACGCCACCCGCATTCCGCAAAGCCGGAAACAAAAAGGGGCGGTTTAAAAAGAAACTCTTTCTGGTGTAGCCAGGTAAATCCTGCCAGCTTAACTCGCCTTGGATAAATGTCCCGTGAATGTTAGGCACGCTATAAAGGCTTTCCCAGCCTACAGAACCCTTATGCTCGGCATCTATGTGCCACGTGTTTTGCAACTGCTGTCCGAAACCCAAGAAGTTCCTATCATCAAGCTGCATGCTAAACTTACTAAACGATGAAAACGTGCCTCCAGGATTTATGGAGAATTTGTCCCTCAAAATTAGCACGACGTCTATGGAATCGGGTTCATTTTTTACAGGTAGCAACATAATTCGGACATCACTAATGTAATTCAAGTTACGCAGATAGTACAGGTTGCGTTTAAACACGCTGGGGCTAATGTGGTCACCCTCGCGGAAAAAGAGGTTTTCTCGCACCACCCACTCTCTGGTATTTAGGTGAACATTATTGCCCAAGCTTAAGATAAGGTTGTAGATAGATTTATTCGTGGCTTTGGGATCAAGCTTAAAAACCTCAAGATTGAAAACTCTGATTTTGCGGATAACCTTCCCTTGATAAGCGGTGAAACTAGGGTCATTATCTCTAATAACTGCTTTTAGGGAATCTGCACTAAATACCATGGGATATAGTGCCTTAAATA
>JAQUJJ010000170.1 GCA_028681035.1 Candidatus Cloacimonadota bacterium | reverse complement strand
ATCCGCAGGGGTGATGGCAATATATCAGCGGATAGTGGCGCAATGCAGAAGGCTGCTCAAGTTACTATAATCTGTGATAACCTGCGCTCGGTGTTTAACTTAGGCTCTATCTTCCGCAGTGCTGAATGCCTGGGTGTGGCAGAGATACTATTATGCGGTATCAGTGCTAAGCCGAGCCATCCTAATCTAGCAAAGACAGCTATGGGAACGCAGAGCCTTGTAGCTTGGCGTCATTTTCTCGATACGAAAGAAGCAATAAGCCATTGCCGAAATAAAGGCATGCACATCTATGCCCTGGAAACCGTAAATGAAGCCAGTTCCGTGTTTAACACCCTTTACAGCTTCCCTTTGGCATTGGTGATAGGCAACGAAAGCCTGGGGATAGAGCCTGCAACATTGGAACTCTGTGATAGCTATATCAGCCTTCCCCAGCTTGGGTGGAAGAACTCCCTAAATGTAGGCGTAGCAACCGCTGCCGCCCTATACCAGATAATCTTTGGAGCAAGACAATGAATAATAACGATTATTACCGCAAACTAAGCACCCTGGTGGAAAAGCAAGTATCCCTCTGGCAAGCCAGCATTGTAGATAGCAATGGCTCTTCTCCTGCCAAGAGTGGCATGAAGCTCGCCGTCCCTTTAAACGATGCGCCCTTCGGAAATCTTGGCGGTGGCGAACTGGAACATAAAGTAATAGACTTTATCCGCGATACCAAGCCCGAGGGAGCCAAGCTCTATAGCTTTTCCTTAAGCCCCGATGGTGCCACGGCAGATTTTAACACTTCCATGATATGTGGGGGAAAGGTGAGTGTTTATGTCGAAGCATTGCACCTTACCCAGCGTTTATACATCATCGGTGCGGGGCATTGTGGCAAGGCTTTGGGACAGCTTGCCAAGCTCTGCGGATTCTACGTGTGCGTGATTGATAACCGCAGCGATATCCTAAACGAAGATTTAAGCCAAAGCTCCCACGAAACAGTATTGCACGATTACAGCAACTTATCAGAAGTAATCGCATTCGGTACTGGCACTTATGTGGTTATTATGACGCACGGACATCTGCACGATAAAGCAGTATTGGAGCAATGCTTAAGGCAAGAAACTGCCTATTTGGGCATGATAGGTAGCAAGATCAAAGTAGCCCAGACCTATGCCAAACTACAAGAAAAAGGCTTTACCGAAGAGGAACTTAGCATCTGCCATGCTCCCATCGGTATTCCTATTGGCTCTCAGACCCCTTATGAAGTAGCGGTAAGCATCATGGCAGAGCTTATCATGCAGCGCAGTGGCAGATCAGCTTTCTAAGCTAAGGGTGGAGTAATATACCGTATTGTAACAACAGCCGCCCTCGGCTGTTAGCACTCGAGGCGAGTGCTTTTACGGTAAAGTGTGGAGTCGATATGGCTTTGGTAACCTTTTTCTTACCTATATCTTGCTCAGCCATATGGACTACACCGCTACCTCGCTACCTTCAGCTGTAGTCCTTAACGCCTATGAAATTAGTGCTATGTAACAGCCGGTAGAGGCGTTAACGACTCCAGACTCAATGCAGATCAGCTTTCTAAATAAAACTAATCCTATCCGGCTATAAGCAAAGCGGGTGAGAAACTTACGCATTTCTCACCCACAATTGTTTATGCGTTTAAGCTTTAATCGAAACGAAGGATAAGGAACATTGGCTGTTTGTTGGTGTCTTGCACATACAAGCGCAGGGTCTTACGGTTTTCCTTTTCCATATTGGCTTTGGCTGTGTCCAGCACTGTGCCGAATTCTTTGGGGCTGTTCACTTCTGTACCCTCTATGGTGAAGATGATAAAGCCTACTCTCAAGCCGGATTTGGCAGCGGAGGAATTTGGCTCCACTTTGCTTACCACCACGCCTTTATCACCAGTGGCACCGATACGTTTGCCGATGTTGCCATCCAGGGCTTCCACGCTGATTCCGGTTGCCACTCCGCTCTTGTTATCGCTGGTCGAAGCTACAGCATCGTCTGGGAAGGCTTCCAGTTCCATTTTAACGGTTATTTCTTTGTTGTTACGGAATACTTTAAAGGGGATTTCTTTGCCTATCTTAGCGGTTGCCACGGCGATGCGGAACTTTGGCACGCTGGGGACTTTCTCGCCGCTTATTTCCAAGATGATGTCGCCCACTATGATCCCAGCTTTATCGGCGGGAGAGTCTTTCTCCACCTTGGAAACAAGCACGCCGGAAACTTCCTTTAGCTGGAATGATTCCATAATGTCGGGAGTTATTTCCTGAGGCATAATGCCGATATAGGCACGGCTTACCTTTCCGCTGGCTACAAGATCGTCCACTACTCGTTTGGCAAGATTGATGGGGATGGCAAAGCCGATGCCTACATTTCCGCCGTTATTGCTTGCTAAAGCAGAGTTTATACCTATCACTTCGCCATTGATGTTTAGCAAGGGTCCGCCGCTGTTGCCACTATTGATGGCTGCATCGGTTTGGATGTAATCCTGATAGATGGGAGAGTTATTGCCAAGGTTCAGATTAGCGCGGCTGGTAGCGGATATCACGCCCACAGTTACGGTTCTGTCCAAGCCTTCGCTGAATGGATTACCAATTGCTATAGCCCATTCGCCGATTTCCAGCTTATCCGAATCTCCTAAAGGCGTAACGGTAACTTTCTCGTCTTCTTTCATCACCACTTTAATCACGGCGATGTCGGTATTGGGGTCTAAACCCACTACTGTTGCAGTGTAAGTAACCTTGTCTGCGAGGGTTACGGTAATTGTCCCTTCTCTTCCTTTTTCCACAACGTGGTTATTGGTCATGATGAAGGCTTCTCTGCTGCTGGGGTTGTATTCATAGATGAACCCGCTACCCATCGAGACCACAGATTGCGATTGCTGCTGGGGTTGTTGAGGGAAGAATTGGCGGAAGAAATCATCATCAAAGAAAGGATTACGGTTATTCTGCACCATTACTTTAGATTCTACTCTTATCTGCACTACGGCTTCTCGAACACTTTTCACTACCTGCACCACGGGATTGGGTGAAGTTACATCCACCATCGGCACTTTTGCATTGGCACAACTCATCATGCTGATTGCAATTAGAGCCATGCTTAACTGTTTCCACATTTTCATAGTCAAAACTCCTGATAGTTAGTATTTTATTTATTGGATAGGTTAAAAATATAAAAAGCAAAGGCTTAGCTAGTGTAGCTACATACCTGAAAGACAATATAATGACCTTCAGTGCCTAAGTCAAGTAAAAATATGGAGAATAGAAAACATCCCGTTCTGAACGCAGCTTTCTGCCTCTTCCTTTATCCTCTTTTCAATCTCTGGAGTTTCCGACGTGATTCCCATGTGCTTACGCGGGAATCACGTCGGAATTACCTGATGCTTGCAAGAGGTTGTAAGAAGTGGGCAGCACAATTGCGAGATTGACAAAATTACAAAGCGTTACACATTGGTATTCATGGTAGAGAGTAATAACACATACACAACAGGCGTTCAGCAAAGCGTCAAGTTCCTAAAGGGCGTGGGGGAGAATCGTGCTCGGTTATTAGCTAAATTGGGGATTACAACGGTGCTGGATTTACTTGAACACTTTCCTCGTGCTTACATCAATCGCAAGCTGAATCCCAGCCTGTTCGACGTGCAAGTGGGAGATAGGATTGCCTTTACGGCTCTCATTTCGTGGGTGGATACACGCCATACAACAAAGGGTAAAACCATACTAAATGTGGGGGTTAGCGATAGTCAAGTTGCCTTGGTGTGTTCCTGGTTTTCCTTTCCTAAAATATATGAAACACTGTTCAAACCAGGGCGATTAGTATGGCTGACAGGAACGCTTTCCGAGTTTAACGGGCAGTTTCAGATGTTGCATCCAGAGTTCGAGCTTATCGAAGAGGATGAGGCAGAGGAAAACGATTTCTGGAAAGGGCGTGAAGTGCTGCCGGTATATCCGCTGACCGAGGGCTTTACCCAAAAGCTGCTGCGGAGATTGATATTCAATGCTTTCGCGCTCTACGCCAAGCAGGTGGAGGAAAACCTCCCAGCCACGATTGTGGAGAAATATGCCTTCCCCGAACGCCATGTAGCCCTTCAGAAGATGCACTTCAGCCAAAAGCCTGAGGAAGTTCAACAGCTAAAACGCCGCTTTGCTTATGAAGAGCTGTTCTATTCACAAATACTCTGGGCACGGCACAAAGTGTTCCACGGCATCAAGATAAAGGGCATAAACTTCGTTAATAAAAAGGATTTAACTACCAGCCTGTATAAACAGCTACCATTTCAGTTGACAGGCGCACAGAAAGCCGTGCTGCGTGAGCTGTTTGCGGATATGTGCTCGGATAGACAGATGAGCAGATTACTGCAAGGTGATGTGGGTAGTGGCAAGACGGTGGTGACGCTATTTGCCATGCTTTTGGCGGTGGAGAATGGTTATCAGGCTGCGCTTATGGCACCCACGGAAATACTAGCAGATCAACACTTTGCCACCATGAACACCCTGCTGAAGGGCTTGGATATAAACGTAAGCATCCTGAAAGGTGGGAATTACAAGGGTAAAGCCGAGATAAAAGCAGATATCGAAAGCGGGAAAGCACAACTCGTGATAGGCACTCATGCCTTGCTGCAAAAGGATGTAAGCTTTGCCAAGCTGGGCTTTGTGTGTGTGGATGAGCAGCATCGCTTCGGTGTGGAACAGCGGGCACGTTTGGCGCGTATGGCTTTGCATCCAGATTTGCTTTATCTCTCTGCCACACCTATTCCGCGCTCTCTTGCGATGACCGTGTATGGTGATTTGGAGGTTAGCATTATAAACGAGCTGCCTCCTTCGCGTAAACCGGTGCAAACGGTAGTACGTTCTTCCGGCAAGATAGAGTTGGTGTATGCTCAAGTGCAAAAGGAGCTGGAGGCTGGCAGGCAGGTGTATATCGTGTGCCCGTTGGTAGAGGAATCCGAGAAACTATCGCTGCTGGATGCCACGAATCTGTTTGAATACGTGTCCACCAAGGTTTTTCCCAAGTTTGCCTGTGCGCTGCTGCATGGCAGGATGAAGGCTGCTGAGAAAGACGAGATTATGCTGAAGTTCAAGGCGGGGGAGCTTAAAATACTTGTCTCCACAACTGTAATTGAAGTGGGTGTGGATGTGCCGAATGCATCTGTGATGATTGTGGAGCATGCAGAACGCTTTGGCTTGGCGCAAATGCACCAGCTAAGAGGACGTGTGGGGCGTGGTACAGCGCAATCCTATTGCTTCCTGATAGAGCATCAGCCCATCGGCAAAATAGCCCGTGAACGCCTTAATACCATGACCAGAACCACGGATGGGTTTGTGATAGCAGAGAAGGATTTGGAGTTACGCGGTCCTGGTGAACTTTTCGGCTTTGAACAGTCTGGCATGCCTATCTTCCGCTTTGCCAATATCATGCGGGATCAGGATGTCCTAAAGATTGCCCGCGATGATGCCTTTTCCATCGTGAATGATGATCCCAATTTCGAAAAGCCTGAGAATGCGCTACTAAAGAGGCACTATCATCATCAGTTTAGCAAAAAGGAAGAGCTGATACTGTATTAGCCGAGATCATCTTAGCTTGATATGCTGTTGAGTGCTAGGCGACATTTATCTTTAACACATAGAAGAGCAGAGGGGTTTAATGGGAAGTTAAGAGTTAAAAGTTAAAAGTTAAGCTTCGCTTTTCCACTCTAACACTTCTACTCTTGTGAAAGCTTTTCATTGACAAATATCCATGTACATGGGTATGATGCGAACAAAGAAAGTTTGAGGATATCATCTTGAGGAAAGTTTTACTGTTACTGTTGCTTAGCCTAAGTGTGCTGCTGTTTGCAGAGACTTCTAAAAGCCCTACTAGGGCAGCGGTTTATTCTACTTTGCTACCCGCTGGAGGGCAGATATACAATCATGCCTATGTTAAAGCAGGGGTGGTGATTGGCGTTCAGGCTTACTTTTTGACCTCTGTTATTTTTCACGATGGCAAGGTGAGTGATTATCGGCAAAAGGCTAAAGACTCGAACGATGTTTTTATGCAGCAGTTTTACAAAGCCAAGCAAACTGAGCATGAAGAGCTGCGTACCAGTGATGTTTGGTGGATGGGGATAACTATGGCACTATCTGTTTTGGATGCTTATGTGGATGCTCACCTATCGGATTTTGATGCGCAGAAGAGCAAGATACACGTCCTCTTTGAAGAAGAAAAGCTACAAGTACAATACCGTTTTTAGGAATTATTAAATGAAGATAAAACAACTTCTCTCGATTGCTTTGTTGCTAATCATCACTGGCTTGGGAGCGAGGCAGGTTAGCATTACTGAATTTGAAAATATGATATGGCGTTATTCCAATATTGAGCGTGGAAAAAACGGTTTGCCTGCTTTGGTGTATGATGATGGTTTGGCGGATTTATCACGAATACACAGCCGTAATATGCTGAAGTACGGATTCTTTGACCACAAGGATAACTTTGGGCGGTATGTGAACGATAGAAAGCTGCTTTATTATCCGGAGCTTATTGTATCTTCTATTGGGGAAAACCTGGCTCGTTTTTACAACACAGATGAGATATTTACTCCGGAGGAGATTGTTACCGGTTGGATGAATTCTCCCCTGCACCGAGAGAATATCCTTAACAAGGATTATACACACATGG
>JAQUJJ010000040.1 GCA_028681035.1 Candidatus Cloacimonadota bacterium | reverse complement strand
TGGTGCGGGGGTATATGATCATTTCATTCCTGCGGCGGTGGATACAATTGTCTCCCGTCCGGAATTTTACACTGCCTACACACCCTATCAGGCGGAAGTAAGCCAAGGGACATTACAGTTTATCTACGAATATCAGACCATGATTTGCGAGCTTACGGGCATGGATATTGCCAACGCATCCATGTATGATGGTGCATCTGCCATCGCCGAAGCAATATTGATGGCAGTGCGTAAAAACCGCCTAAATAAGGCTATTCTTCCTGCCACTCTGCATCCTGATTTTGTGAAAGTTATTAAGATTTATACCGAAGGCATCGGGATTGAGCTGCTTACTGCTCCCGCCAAGAACGGCAAGATCGATCTTGCAGCACTGGAAGCTATGATGGATGATTCAATAGGCAGCGTGGTGGTGCAAAGCCCCAATTTTTATGGCAATCTGGAAGATACTAAAGCTCTGGAATCCATTATTCACCGCGAACAGAAGTGCTTGCTGATAGCCTGTGTAGATCCTATTTCGCTGGCTGTTATCAACGCACCTTCGGAGTATCATGCCGATATTGTGGTGGGCGAAGGACAAGCCCTCGGCAATAATATGTATATGGGTGGACCGCTCTTCGGTTTCTTTGCCACCAAGTTAGATATGGCAAGGCAGATGCCGGGACGCATCGTAGGCGGCACCTTGGATAAAGAAGGGAAGCGAGCTTATGCGCTTACTCTGCAAGCTCGTGAACAGCATATCCGCCGCGCCAAAGCCACTTCCAATATCTGTTCCAACCAATCTCTCTGCACGCTTGCCGCCGTGGTTTATATGAGCTTGATGGGACGCGAAGGATTGAAAGAAATCGCCACGCAGTCCGCACAAAAAGCGCACTACACCGCCACCGAGCTATGCAAGCTGAAAGGCTTTAGCATGGCTTATCCTGAGGCAACTTACTTTAAAGAATTCGTGATATATACCCCCAAACCTGCTGCTGAGATTATCGCCGCTATGCTGCCCCGTAATATCTACCCTGGTGTGGATATGGCTGCCTATGGCATACCCTCTGCGCTAATGATTGCCGTTACGGAAAAGAAGACAAAAGCCGATATTGATGCTTTGGTAAATGCGATGCAGGAGGTTTGTGATGTCTAAGACAATATTTGAATATAGCACCCCCGGACGCAAAGGCGTTACCCTGCCTCCCCGCGAAGTTGATACTCCCTTGTCAGCGATGTTCGGCAAAGAACAGCTTAGAGAGAAGATTGCCCGTCTGCCGGAAGTAAGCGAGCTGGACGTGATGCGGCATTATATCATGCTTTCCCACAAAAACCACTTCATCGAAAAAGGCTTATATCCTTTGGGTAGCTGCACGATGAAATATAACCCCAAGATTCACGAATCACTGGTGCGCCATACTTGCTTTGCCAATCTGCATCCCTACCAGCCAGAAGAAACGCTGCAAGGTGCGCTGGAATTGCTTTATGAGCTTCAGCAAGATTTAGCAGAGATTTCTGGCATGGCGCAGGTAACCTTACAGCCTGTTGCAGGTGCGCAGGGTGAATTTACCGGTATGAAAATCATTGCCGCCTACCATAAAGCCAAAGGCAACTTGCATAAAACCAAGATAATCATCCCAGATTCGGCGCATGGAACCAATCCCGCCACTTGCTCACTCGTGGGCTATGACGTGGTGGAGCTGAAATCCAATGCGAATGGACGCTGTGACCTTGCTAAACTGCGTGAACTTGTGGACGAAAACACCGCCGGCTTCATGCTTACCAATCCCAATACTTTGGGCTTGTTCGAGAACCAGATCGAAGAGATAGCCGAGATTATCCACAGTGTGGATGCGCTTATCTATATGGACGGTGCAAACCTGAATGCCCTGATGGGTATCGTTCAGCCCGGTAAAATTGGCTTTGATGTGATCCACTTTAACGTGCACAAGACGCTCAGCACCCCGCATGGTGGCGGTGGACCGGGCGGTGGACCAGTAGGCGTGGTGGAAAAGCTGATCCCCTTCTTACCCGTGCCCATGGTTGCCAAAAATGATAGTGGCTATTTTTTGGATTACGCCCATGAAGCAAGCTCAATTGGAAAAGTGCATACCTTCTACGGTAATTTTGCCGTGTTGGTGCGCGCTTATATTTACATCAAGATGCTTGGCGCAAAGGGGCTGCGACGTGTCTCTGAAAACGCCATCCTAAACGCTAACTACTTAATGAAACTGCTGAAACCATATTATCACATCCAGCATGAGGAATACTGCATGCACGAATTTGTGATGGATGGCACAAGGCAAAAGAAGGAACAAGGTATCTCCACACTTGATATTGCCAAACGGCTTTTGGACAAGGGTTATCACGCCCCAACCATATATTTCCCGCTCATCATTCCCGAAGCAATGATGGTGGAACCTACCGAAACCGAAAGTATCGATAGTATGAATGCTTTCGCAGAGGCAATGATTGAAATTGCCAAAGAGTGCAAGGAAACACCACAGCTTGTTCGTGATGCCCCGTTGTGCACTCCCGTTAGGCGCGTGGATGACGTGCGTGCCGTAAAAGTGCTTGATCCTATCTATCAGATAAAGGATTAAGCTTAGCAAAGGAGAATAAATGAAGAGACTATTACTGCTATTGACCGTCCTTGTGGGTGTCCTTAGTCTGGGCGCACAGGCTGTAAAACTTGGCTATGTGAATACCGATAGATTGCTGCTGGAGAGTAACGAAGCTGCTGAAGTTGCACGGCTCTTTACACTGGATAAACAGAACTGGCAGAACCAGATTAGACAAATGGATGAAGAGATAAAGCGTCTGGAGCGTGATTTCGATATCCGCAAGCTTACCATGAACGACGCCACCAAGCGCGATACCCAAGGCAAGATTGATGCCAAAAAAGCCGAAGCTGGACGCTTGCTGGAAGAATACTTTGGCGATAACGGCAAAGCAGAACAACGCTATAAGGAACTTATAGACCCCCTTACCGCCAAGATAGACGGTCTGATAAAAAAGACCGCTTTGGACGAGAAATATACCATGTTATTCGATGTTAGCATGGGTGTAGTGCTTTATGCATTGCCCACCTTGGATATAACAGAGCAGATATTGCTGGAGCTGAATAAAGATACCGTAAAACCTGTGCAGGATGAGCCGAAGCCCGATCCTAATGCCATTTACAATCAGGACGGTTACAAGCCTCCGGAAGACATTAAACCTGAAGATGGATACCAAGAACCAAAGAAACCCTAAAGAACTATGAAGAGATTTACTAGCTGTATTAATGCGTCTCAAGCACAGGCTATTGTTGGTGGCAAGCTAATAGGAAACCCAGGACTTGAGCTTTCCAAAGTGGGAGAACCGCAGGAAGCTGATAGCCACACTATTATCTTCATGGAGCAAGAGAAGCTGCTGCAAGGTGTTCTCTCCTCTTCTGCGGGCTTGATTTTAACTACCGAGGAATACGCTCCCCAGTTGCCAGATAAAGCCATCCTGGTGGTAGAACAGCCTTACCTTGCTTTAATGACGCTGATTACTTATTGGCAGAAACTGGAGAGCAAGAACCGCAGCTTCACCATCCATCCAACTGCGGTTGTTGCTGACGATATCCGCTATGAAGGGGAAGTGTCTATTGCCCCCAATGTCGTTATTGGCAAAGCTTGTGTTCTGGGCAAAGGGGTTGTTATCAGCGAGGGTTGCAGTATTGGCGAAAATGTAGCAATCGGCAGTGGAACTATGCTTTATCCTAATGTAACGATTTATGAAGACTGCGTCGTTGGTAAGAATTGCATTGTGCATAGTGGCTGCGTTATCGGTGCTGATGGTTTTGGTTTCAAGCTGATGGAAGGTATGCAAGTTAAGATACCTCAAGTAGGGAACGTTATTATTGGAGATTATGTAGAGATTGGTGCCAACACGTGCATAGACCGTGCCACTTTGGGGAGTACCAAGATAGGCAAAGGCACCAAGCTAGATAACCTTGTCCAGATAGGGCATAACTGTATTATTGGCGAGCATAGCATCCTATGTTCGCAGGTTGGTTTAGCCGGCAGCACAGTTGTGGGTGATTATGTCTATCTGGCAGGTCAGGTAGGTGCTGCGGGACACATCAATATTGGCAACCGAGCCATGGTTGGCGCACAATCTGGCGTGGCTGGCAATATACCTGAAGATGCTCTTTTCCTTGGCACTCCCGCAATGGATGCCAGAGATATGAAGCGTATTATGATTTCCCAAAAGCATTTACCCGAGATGTCGCGTGCCTTCCAGAAGGCAAAGCGAAGCAATTCTTAAGTAGATTTAGGAGTTTACATGGAGTATAAGCACACCATAGGAGGGGAAGCCTCCTACACAGGAATAGGGCTGCATTCTGGTGAGATAAGCACTATTCGGTTCAAGCCTGCTGGTTCAGATGAAGGCATTGTTTTCATCCGCACGGATTTACCCAACCACCCAGAGATTCCTGCCGATATTGACCACGTTATGGATATCTCCCGCGGGACAACTATTGGCGTCGGCAATGCCACGGTGGGAACTATTGAACACGTATTGTCAGCTATCAAGGGCTTGAGAATAGACAACATCCGCATCGAGATTGATGGACCAGAGGCACCCGTGGCGGATGGTTCTCCCATTGTGTTTTTAAACCTGTTACGCCAATGTGGCATAATGCAACAAGACAGCGAAAGGATATATTTCGAGCTGGATGCGCCGATAAGTTTCTCCGCTCCAGAGGATAACGTGGATATCGTGATTGTCCCCTCCAACGAGCTTAAAATCACCTTTATGATAGATTACAAGCATCCCTATTTGGGAACTCAATATACCTGGCTGCCAAGCTTGGATTATTACGAGAAAGAGTTTGCCGGTGCCAGAACCTTCTGCTTTATCAACGAAATCCTGTATTTGAAGGATAAGGGCTTAATTAAAGGCGGTTCACTGGAGAACGCCCTTGTGATTGCAGAGCCTAATATGAGCGAAGCCGAGCTTAAGCACTTGCAGGACGTATTTGGCTATCACAAGCCGGTAACAGTCTCTGATGAAGGGATTCTAAACAGCCATCCGCTTCGCTACCACAACGAATTTGTCCGCCATAAAGTGGCTGACCTCTTAGGCGACATAGCCTTATTGGGAGTTCCCCTCAAGGGACATATATTGGCAGCTCGCAGCGGGCACAAGACCAATGTGGAACTGGTGAAAAAGCTACGCCAAATACAGATAAAGAATGAACTGAAGAAGATTTACCAAAAGGGTAAGAGCGACGAAGTGGTCTTTGATATTAACGCTATTATGCGCATTATCCCTCATCGTTACCCCTTCCTGTTAGTGGATAAAATCATCGAGTTTACCCCTGGTGAATCCCTTGTTGGCATCAAGAATGTAACTATCAACGAACCCTTTTTCCAAGGGCATTTCCCAGGGCATCCCATTATGCCGGGAGTGCTTATTATAGAAGGCATGGCGCAAGCTGGCGGCATCATGCTGCTGAACCAATTTGATAACCCACAAGACTATGTAGCCTATTTTGCTTCCATAGATAACGTAAAATTCCGCAAACCTGTGCTTCCGGGGGACACACTTCGTTATGAGCTAAAGGTCATTTCGCTGAAACGTTCCTTGGCAAAGATGCATGGCGAGACCTTTGTGAATGGCGACAAGGTAGCTGAAGGCGATTTCCTAGCGATGATTACGGAGAAAGAAAAATGAGTTCAATCCACCCCACATCTATTGTTCACCCTGATGCTACTATTGGCGAAAGCTGCGTTATCGGCGCATATTGCAGTATCGGCGCAAACGTGGTGCTTGGCGCAAACAACACGCTAGCCAACAACGTTATTCTAGACGGTCGCACCACTATTGGCGATGGCAACAAGATATTCTCCTATGCTGTGCTTGGCACCGATCCCCAAGACCTGAAATTCAAAGGGGAAGACACCAAGCTGCGCATCGGCAACAACAACACTATTCGTGAGTTTGTAACCATTAACCGCAGCAATCAGATGGAAGAAGATACCGTGGTTGGTAATAACAACTTGATAATGGAATACGTGCACATTGCCCACAACTGTCAGATTGGCAGCTTTTGTGTGATTGCCAACGTGGTGCAATTTGCCGGACACGTGCATGTGCACGACAATGCCACCATTGGCGGAGTTACAGCCGTGCATCAATTTGTCCATATCGGGACTCATGCCTTTGTGGGAGGAGCCTCAGCCATTAAAAAGGACATCGTTCCTTACACTCGTGGGCAGGGCAATCCTTACAAAACTGTTGGTTTAAACAGCGTTGGTTTGATGCGTAAAGGCTTTTCCACCGAGACCGTAGCAGGCATCAAAGAAATATACAACCTCTTCTATCGCAGTAAACTAAACACCAGCCAAGCTTTGGAAAAAGCTATGGCGATAGAAGCCCTTAGTCCAGAGCAACTTGTTGTGATTGATTTTGTCAAAAACGCTGAGCGGGGTATCTCAACCTAAACTTACAGGGAGTTAACATGAATCCGTATTCTGTTGTCATTATATGCCTTATGCTGTTAATCACTATCGGCTTAAGTGCCGTAACTACAGTTAAAAGTGTGGATTTGCAGCGATATCTTGGACGCTGGTATCAATTTGCTTACTTCCCCAATGGCTTTCAGCCCAAGGATTGTGCCCTCACCACCGCAGATTATGCTATTGATAAAAAGGGTAAGATTGTGGTGCTCAATACCTGTTGGAAAGACAAAGAAGGTAAGGTTATCAAGAAACAAGCCACGGGAAAAGCCTATCCGGCGGATAAAAGCAATGCAAAACTAAAAGTAAGCTTCTTCTGGCCATTCAAAGGGGATTATTGGATTGTGAAACTTGCCGAAGACTACCATTATGCCGTGGTAAGCGACCCCAAACAGAAATACTTATGGATATTAACCCGCAGCCCTGAGCTGGATAAAAGCAGCTATGAAGAGATAAACAGATTTCTGGTAAGCGGCGGTTGGGACATCAGCAAGCTGGAGATATCCGGCACCATTAAATAATGTATTTTACGCCGTAGAGTAGCACTCCGATGCTGCTAAGCTGTAAGTATTAGATTTCTTTTTAACACAGAGAAAACGGAGAAAAACAGAGAAAAGACTGTTTAATAAAGAGCAAAGTAATTCTCAATTCCCAATTCTTAATTCTCAATTATTCCAGAGCTTCCTTGCTGGCATTGCCCTATCATTGCCCACCCAATGCCCTCCACATGGACAATGAGTGGGCAATGATAGGGCAATGCCAGCAAGGGAGGCGTTCGCAAAATTATACATAAGTGGAACAATAATTGCTTTCTTAATTCTCTTGTAAGGGGCTAATAATGAGAAATATTAAACTGCTATACGCTATCGTGTTTCTCTTGGTGGCTTGCGTCCTTAGTGCGCAAGTTAGCTCGAATATCACTCTGGAAACGGAATTATTTCAAGCACTGGGCTATACGCGGGATATCAAGCTTGTGGGCAATCTGGCTTTTATCAGCGGCTCGGAATACGTGCTGATGTGCTTCGATGTTAGCAATCCTGCTCAGCCGCAATTGCTCAGCTATGCCTGTCACATTGATGATATGCTTGTCGAACCTATCAATGGAGACTATGGTAAACTCTTGTTGTTGGGTAACTATGCGTATTGTAATCTGGGGGGGGATACTGTAGCTATTTGTGATATCAGCAATCCCAATAACATAAGTTGGCTGAATACTACTCTACAGATACCGGAATTTAATCGCCAGATAACTGTTTCTGGAGACAATTTGTATATTGCCGGAGGTCCGCAAGATAACATCTCTATCTGGAATATTGCCAATCCTCTTAACCCACAGCTACTTAGCACTTACGATTTTTCATACGTCGTTTTAGACGTGCAAGTGGCTGATGATTATGCTTATGTGGCTCATTCGGGTAGCAATTCCAGTTATTATTATATAAGCATCCTGGACGTCATCTGTCCCACTGATCCGCAGCTAATATCTACTACCGCTGGAGGTGGAGACAGGTTATTGTGTCACAGTGGAAATCTTTATGCTAATTCTATATTATCAGATCACTTTAATGTGTTGGATGTAAGCGATCCCGCGCAACCTGTTTGGGGCATCCAGGTTAGCATTCCGAATGCATATTCAAGGACTGATTGGTTGATAGATAGCGGTGTCTTATACCTTCGATGTATAGATATGATGGTTGGAGAGAGGAACTTTATCCCGTTGGTGCGCTATGATCTCAGCAATCCTGCAGCACCGGTGGAGCTTGCGCCTTTCACTTGTTCTTACGCTAATGGAGGAGGACACTTTGATGTGGAAAACAACCGCTTATTTATGACGGATGCAGGGCGACAGACTATTATCTATGCCCCTGCCAATGACAATTCCATGCTTAAAGTAGGAGAGATACAGCGCTATAGCAACTTAAACGCTGAACAGGTAAACGGCTATCTGTATCTGAATAATGGCTTAATAGTTAATTGTTCACAACCCGCAGCTCAGCCACATTATTTTGGCAACAACTATACTATGACCAGTGATGGTACTGCCCTTTTTTCGGCAAAAAACACTAGCATTTACAAATGGGATATCAACCAGCCAGAAACTCCCGTGCAGATTGAAGAAGCACAGCTTTGGAATCCGGAGCATCCGGTGAGCAATACCGCTGGACATTTAAACATCGTGGGAGATTATCTCTATTCGAATATGTTTATCATAAACACCAATCTGGATTATAGCAGCGTTATCTTCAACGAGATGATCGGGAACCCCAAGAAGATAATCACTTATGGCAATTACGCTTATGCGGCATCTTCGGGTGGTTTGAGGATATACGAGGTAAGCGATCCCACAGCTCCGCAACTGGTTTATACTATGAATATGCCTAGCGGTATTGGCGATATTAATATCGTTGGAAATACCTTGTTTTTGGCACCTGGCTATACTGGACTTTACATCTATAGTCTTAGTAATCCGGTGCTTCCTGCACTAATTGTCTATAAACCCAATGCTATCGGGATTAAAAGCATAAAAACCAGCGGACATTACCTTATTACTGCCGGCTCACTAGGAATCACGGTCTATAGCATCTATAATATTGCTGATCCAGTACAGACGGGATATTATTATCAGGAAGGGGATACATGTTGGGATATGGAAGTTGTGGGAGAGCAGCTATTTGTGTGCCAGGGTAACCATCTTGGCGTGTACAATATCTCTGCTGCCGTAAGCAACCCCGCCACACCGGAACTACCGCAAGCGCAAGTATCTATCTCCAACTACCCCAATCCCTTCTCCAGCAACACCACTATCGAAATAAGCGGCAAGGTGGATAACAGCCCCTGCGAGCTTGCAATCTACAACCTGAAAGGGCAAAAAGTGAAAAGCCTGCATGCTGGAGCACTAATTGGAGATATGCAAAGCCTTAGTTGGGATGGCAGCGATAACTCGGGAACACCTGTTGCAGATGGTGTTTACCTATATCGCTTTACGCAGAAGGGAGCAAGCCAGACAAAACGGATGCTGAAAGTAAAATAGGGCGGTTTTGCTACCGCCCCGGCTTTATTATGTATTGCAGCACACAGTTAGCGAGCCTTGTGTCAATCCATGCCGATAATCTTACGCAAATGGCTTATCTTCTTAGCTGCCAGTTCGCGTGCTTTTTCCCCGCCTTCTTTCAAGGCTTTGCTGATAACATCCTTATCTTGCATAAGGTTAGTATAGCGTTCACGTAAGGGAGTTAGGTGTGCATTCATCACTTCAAACAGCTCTTGTTTGGCGTGTCCCCAGCCCATGCCACCGGCTTGATAACGCAGCCTTAATGCGGCTATTTGCTCTGCTGTGCCGAAGTTCTTGTACAGGCTAAATATGCTGCAAGTATCAGGGTCTTTTGGTTCTTCTATAGTTTGGCTATTGGTTACGATGCTCATAATCAGTTTACGTAACTGCTTCTCAGGGGCGAACATAGGGATGGTGTTGTTATAGCTCTTGCTCATCTTGCGTCCGTCCAAGCCAACCAAGGTTTTGCTATCTGCGTGGGCGAGAGGTTGAGGAATGCGAAAAGCCTCAGTGGAATAGACAAAGTTAAAGCTCTGGGCTATATCCTGCGCCATCTCCACGTGCTGAAACTGGTCGTTACCAACCGGAACAAAGTCCGTATCAAACAGCAAGATATCTGCTGCCATTAAGACAGGATAGGTAAACAACCCCATATTTACGCCATCATCGGGGTCTTTCTCTGCCTCTGCGTTGTTCGCCAGCATGGCTTTGTAGGCATGGGCACGGTTCATCAAACCCTTGGGAGTGAAAGCCAGCAGAATAGTGAGCAGTTCGAAGGTTTCAGGGACGTCGCTCTGCTTATAGAACAGCATAGTTTCGGGGTCTAAGCCCGAAGCCAGCCATGCTGCTGCTATCTTCACCGTCATTTGCCTAATCTCATCAGGTTTCTTGCAGGAGTTCAGTGCGTGGTAATCCGCTATAAAATAGCGTGCTTCGCAGCTTTCGGATAGCTTCAATGCGGGTGCAATGGCTCCCAGATAGTTCCCGATGTGGGGGATACCCGTGGGTTTGATGCCGGTTAAGGCTATTTTCTTAGTCATGCTTGTCCTCATTTACTATGCTGGCGAAAAGGGTGATGCCGATTACGTCGTCGATGATGCAATCCACAATGCTGCCGTGTTTCAGGCTTACTGCGCTGATTATCACCTCGCCATCTATCTCTGGTGCCTGAAACCATGCTCTGCCACGATACTCGCCTTTTTTGCCTTCCACTGCTCCTTCCACCAATACGCTAACCTTCTTGTCCACATAAGCTTGCAGGCGTTCTTCCTGCAACAGATACCACATGGTCTCAATACGGTTTTGGCGGTTTTCGGCGGTTTGGGGGCTGGGTCTATCAGGAAAATCATAAGCAGGAGTGCCGTCTTCCGGCGAGAAGGCAAAGGTGCCGATATGCAGGAAAGGAATGCGCTCGATAAACTTCTTCAAAGCGTTCTCGTCCTTAGTTGTTTCGCCGGGGAAGCCCGTAATTAAAGTGGTGCGAAGCACTGCACTAGGTAGCTCTTGCATGATAGTATCAAACATGCTAATCAGCTCTTCCCTACCTTTCTGACGGTTCATTGCTTTCAGGAGGTGGGTTTCGCTGTGCTGAATAGGTATCTCGAAGTATGGCAGCAGCTTGGGGTATTGTTTAAAGAGCGGAATCCACTCCGGTAAGAAGTGATCTGGGTGCAAATACATCAGGCGAATCCAGCTAAAACCCTCGATGGCATGAAGCTGGGCGATAAGCTCTGGCAGGGCTTGCCTTCCATAGATATCCATGCCATAAAGGCAGCTATCCTGAGCAATCAGGATAAGCTCTTGAGGGTATAGAACCTTGGGGGCGGGATCAATCACGGGACGCTGTGCCAAGAGCTTAGCCTCGGCTACCAACTCTTCTACAGGGATGCTGTTTAGCTTACCGCGGATGGAGGGTATCTTGCAGTAAGAACAGTAGTTCTCACAGCCGTCGCTGATACGTAAGTAGGCGTGAAAGCCCTGCTCCAGTGGCACTCTTTGCTGAGTGTTGGCAATGTTTAGGATGGCTGCAAGGGCGTCGAAATCTTTCAGAGCTATCCAGTGATCAACCGTGGAATATATTGCCTTGAAGTCTTTCGCATAGCGGTTCATTACGCATCCGCTTACTATCACCATGCCTATTTTACCTTCGATTCTAAGTTCCAACACGGTTTCAATTACGTCCTCCAGCTCTTCCAGTGCACTCATTAGGAAAGCGCAACTGTTTATGAGGACGATATCTGCGCCAATAACGTCGTTTGTTAGCTGATAGCCTGCATTGCTAAGGATGGCAGCAAACTGTTCGCTATCCACCAGATTCTTGGCACAACCAAGGCTTTCCAGATAGAAGGTCTTCATTACTTCAGCAGGTGGATAAACAGTCCGCTACGCAGCTTCGGCTCGAACCAGGTGGACTTGGGAGGCATAATCTCGCCAGCATCGGCGATGCCAATAAGCTCGTCCATAGAAGTGGGGAACATGGCAAAGGCAACGGCTTCACGTCCACTGTCCACACGCTTAGACAGCTCGCCCAGACCGCGGATGCCACCGATGAAATCTATCCTTGTATCTGTGCGGGGGTCTTTAATATCCAAAATAGGAGAAAGCAGGTTGTTTTGCAGGATGCTAACGTCCAGGTTTCCCACTACGTTAGTTTCATCCCAAGTACCAGCTTTGGGGCTGATATGGTACCAGGCACCATCCAGATACATGCTTACCTGATGCAGCTTGGAGGGTGCAAAGTCACTTCCTGATGGAATAAGGCTAATATCCCACTTGATGGCAGCCTTGGCAAGGAACTCTTCTTTGGTATTGCCATTCAGGTCTTTCACAGCACGGTTGTAATCAAATATCTTCAACTGATTATCGGGGAAGATAACGGTCATAAAGAAGTTAAACTCTTCTTCGCCGCTAAAGTTGGGATATTGTTCACGGCGCAAGAGACCAACCTTAGCTGCACTTGCGGTGCGGTGATGTCCATCTGCCACATACAGATAGGGTAGCTTAACGAACTCTGCCTGAATGGTGGCGATATCCGCAGGATTATCCATTGTCCAGAGGCTATGCCCAATGCCATCATCACTTGCAAAGTCATATTCTGGAGCTTTGGCAGCCATTACTTTAGCAACGGTATTGTCTATAATATCCTGATGCCTGTAAGTGAAGAACACGGGGGAAGGATGAGCATCGCAGGCATCCACGTGGCGGATACGGTCAGCTTCCTTTTCGGCACGGGTAAACTCGTGCTTTTTGATGATGCCATCCATGTATTCATCCACGGAAGCTAAGCCAACCAAGCCTATTTGTGCTCTGCCGTCCATGGTTTGGCGGTAGATGTAAAACATAGGCTTGCTATCCTGAACCATCTGCCCATTTAGCATGTAGTTATACATGTTTTCTTTGGCTTTGGCATACACTGCGGGGTCATATAAACTCGTCCCTTTGGGAAGGTCTATTTCGGGCTTTTCCACATGCAGGTAACTAAGGGGGTTTTTCGCTACTTCAATACGTGCTTCATCAGAATCCATCACATCATAAGGTAATGATGCAATGTCTTTTGCTTTTTCTGGTACGGGGCGAACGGCTTTAAAAGGTTTAAAGGTTGACATGGGGGGCTCCTTAAATATATCTTATTTATGTGTTATTAGTGGAAGGGTGGAAGGGTGGAAGAGTGAAAGGGTGGAAAAGTGAAAGGGTGGAAAAGTGAAAGGGTGGAAAAGTGAAAGGGTGGAAAAGTGAAAGGGTGGAAAAGTGAAACACATTGTGAAATTAACATGTTATGTGCATAGTCTTTATGACTGTTCACAACAGTAGGTCTCAGAGCCATGCAACTATATCTATCAACAAGTTTCACTTTTCCACCCTTCCACTTTTCCACTAAACAAAGAACTTCTCCAACGCCTTTACTAAGTGCAGGTGGTCAAGTATTCCGCCTGTTTCTCTGATGGAGTGCATTGCCCAGATGGGATTGCCGATATCTACGGTTTCTATTCCCAATTTAGCCGCAACCATAGGGCCAACTGTTGAGGGACCAACCGCACCGCTGCTTGGCATATCGCTGCGAATCAGGAACTTCTGGTATGGTACTTTGGCAGCTTCGCACAGCTCCATAAAACGGGTGCTGCTTTCAGTGGTGGAGGCGTAGCGGTGGTTAGCATTCAGTTTTAGCACTATACCCTTATTCATGAAGGGAGAGTAGTCCGGGTCATACTTCTCCGCATAGGAGGGGTGGTAAGCGTGTGCCATGTCTGCGCTAATCAGGAAGCTGTGGCGCAGAGCAAGGTAATAATCTTCACGTGAGGCACTTTGGCTTAGGCAGAGCCGTTCCAGCACTTCAGCAAGTAAAGATGAAGCTGCACCTTGCGGGGTTTGGCTGCCTATCTCCTCGTGGTCATAAAACACGCCCATAACGGTATGTTTAGGTTTTTCTGTCTGTACTAATGAGCGTAGGATGGCGTGGGTCATAGCGAGGTTATCCAAGCCTTGAGCGCAGACCATCTCGCCTTCTATGCCGATTAAAGTGGCAGGTGTAGCATCATAGAGATAAAGCTCTGTCTCGCAGATATGCTCTGCTTTCACTTTCAGCTTTTTGGCAACAAGCTCCAGCAAGGGGTTGCCACTGCTTTCCTTCACGCTTAATATTGCCTGTAGGTGGGTTTGCTTGTTATATTCAAAGCCTTTATTTATCTCTCGGTTCAGGTGAATAGCGGCATTGGGAATGATGGCTACGGGGCTTTTAAGGTCGATAAACTTAGTTTCAAAAGCCTTACCGCTTTTAAGAAGCACCTTTCCGGCGATGGACAAAGGACGGTCTATCCACGTGCTGAGTATGGGGCTGCCATATACTTCCACTCCGCAGCGAACTACGCCTTTATCTGTTTTGATGCTTTGGGGTTTTAGCTTTAAGGAAGGGCAGTCGATATGGCTGGCAGCAAGCTTAACTCCGCTTTTGGCAAGTGCATCTGTGCCGATAATAAAAGCCATTACAGCGGTATCCTGACGGCAGATAAAATACTTGCCACCCTTTTTTAGCTTGAAGGGTTTATCCTCTGCAAGCGCAGTAAAGCCCGCAGCCTGCAATCGGCTCTGTATCTCCAAACTGGCATGAAAGCGACTGCTGCTGCCATCCAGAAAGTTCAGGAAGTCCTTAATCATCTTATCCATATCGTAAACTCCAGGTAAATTTATCTGAGACTATGATTTTAAGCCCTAGAAATATGTCAAGGTTAGAGGGATTTCAGGCATCATGCTGCGACATTAGGTCTATTCAGTTTGTCTGTTTCCCTAAGGTCATGGGAGGGGCATATTCAATATCGCCCTTGCATGCATTGCCCTATCATTGCCCACTCATTGTCCATGTGGAGGGCAATGGGTGGGCAATGATAGGACGATTCAAGCAAGGATGTTGCAATATCATAGATTCATAGAAAGCAGAATGCAATATCGCTCAAGTCTAGATCGTCAAACATCTAAATGTAATCCTTGACGTACTTTGACATTCTTTCTTCCTTGCTCTCGAGAAAGATAAGTTCTGAACTTAAGAATATGTGCCTTGACACTCCTAGCCCTAATCTTATTGTGTATTAACGATACTATTATCAATGAGTTAGGAATTGTGCAGAACCCTTTATTTTAACAACAAAGAGTAAAAGAGAAAAGAGAAAAAATTAAAAAAATGAGGAACAAGAGAGTAAAGAATACAATGTGGCTGACAGGAATGAACGGAATAGCAAGATTAGATAATATAGGAATCCCGCCCAAGGTTTCCATTACTTTCTTTTGTCTTTTCCTTTCTCTCTTTTCCCTCTTTTGCTCTTTTACTCTTTGTTTGAAGGCTCTTTTGCTCTTTTTAAGTTATCCATTTTTCTCTTTCCTCTTTTACTCCTTGTTAAATGTCTCCTGTTGTAAATGTCTTTGTAATGATGGGGAAAATTGAAATATAACTCTTACTCACAGTACACCAAGCCCTTTCTTTTCAGCTTATTAACGCTTTGTCTATGTCTTTCATCTTCGCTGTTTGCCTATAAAATACAAAGCCGCATCACCGACACTAACGGCAAGCCCTTGGAGGCTGTGCTAATCCGCAGCGGAAAGCTAAAAACCCTTAGCCATAAAGACGGCACGTTCAGCATAGAAGCTACAGATTCTCTGTTTGTAAGCCGGTTAGCTTATGGCAGCCGCAGCTTTGCTACTAAGCAGATACCGAGCGTTATTGTTCTCATTCCAGAGCCAGTACAACTTTCCACATATAGGGTATATACTCGTATGGCGGATAGCGGATTGTCAGCCGCCGATAAGCAAAGCATCCGTTTTGATAGCGACCGCAGTTACAGCAGTTCAAGCGAACTAATCAGCCAAAGCGCAACTCTGCAAAGCATCGGCACCAACCTGAAAGGGGAAATCACCAACCTTAGCATTCTGGGTAATCTGGCACGTCATACCCTGGTGATGATAGATGGGGTGGTGGTGAATCCAAGCGGAGACCCCTACGACTTTTCACAATTACAGCCCTCAAATATAGAGAGCGTGGAAATCATCAAAAACAATGCCAGTGTTTACGGAGGCAGCTCTGCCATTGGCGGAATAGTGAACATCAACACCAAACAGATGGCAGAGGCAGCGCAAAGCTACGAAAGTAAAAGCGAAGCAGGCAGCTACGGCTATGCCATGCAAAGCATTTACCTAAGCGGCAGAGCTGCAAAAAGTAACTACCGCATTGGCTTGCAAGGCTTTTCTGCCGATAATGACTTTAGCTACATAGATACAGATAATTTGGGCATGGAGCGCAGCACCAAGCGCGCTAACAACCGCAAAGCACAGGTGGGCTTATCTGCAACAGTGGGTGCTAACTATAAAGCCTTGCAAGTTAGCAGCTCTGCAGATTACAGCAGCTTTGTAAGAGAGCTGCCGGGACCCACCAACTTCCTTGATCTATACCGCAAAGCTTTTCTGGAAGGCGATGCCTTACGCTCGCAGCTAAGGCTGGGAACTAAACAGGGCAGGCTTTCCGCACATAATACTATGTGGCTAAACAAAGATAAAACAGTTTTTGACAACACAGCAGCAACGCTTAGTGCCTTTCGTGCAAAGTATCGGCAGGAATTGCTTTCTTATGGTATGCGTCAGGGATTTGCCTGGCAGGATGGTGATTTGCTGGCTAACCTTAGCGGGGAAGTATCTAGGAACGGTTATTTGTATGAAAACCTGTTCCACCCAAGCCAGTCTGCTATAGATAGCGATACTGCTCAAGCTAGCCTAAGTGCCTCGTTTGTTAATCAGTTACAAACGGGTATTCTCATCTTTAAGCCATCTTTAGCGGTTCGTCATGACTGGCTGGAAGACGAAGAGCATGTTTCGGGTAGGATGGAGTTTAGTGTTCGCAATTGGGGAGCTTCCTATGTGGAGGCAGGAGCTACAGTAGGCAATTCCTTTGCAGTGCCTTCCGCCTATGACCTTTACTGGAAGGGCGATGCACAGGCAATTGGCAATCCTAGCCTAAAGAGTGAAAGTTCCTTTGGCTACCAGGCTTGGATGCAACTAAACCTACAATGGCTGTTACTTAAAGCAAGCGGACACCGTAATGTGGTGGACAACCTTATCCAATGGCGGCAGGTGCACCTGAATGGCACCTACTGGAAACCACTCAATATCGGTAAGGCAGAGATTCGTAACCTAGAACTGGAAGGCAGCCTTAACCCCTTTAAGCAGGTAGAGCTAAATGCCTCGTTGTTGTTTACTGACGCTAAAGACATAAGCAGAGAGTCCTTTGGCAACGCTCCCTATCTGATGTACCGTCCCGATATCTTGTATTCTCTATCGCTTGTTTTCAAGCCCGGCAAGGTAAAGCTGTGGAGCACCTTTAGTTTTACAGGCAAGCAGTGGATAACTCCGGATAACCTGATAGACCCCATCCCTGCCTATAAGTTAGTGGATGCAGGGGGAAGCATAGATATTAGCTTATGGAACTGGGAAATTTGCCCTTACTTCAGCATCAAGAACTTGTTGAACAATAGCTACGAAGTGCATGCTTTTGTGCCGGAACCAGGAGTTAGCTTTTATGGCGGTTTAAGCCTTAAGCAGTAAGGCTTGCACATTCTGCTTGACATTTGTAGCATTACAAAGAGTTTGGTAAATAGTAAGAGGTACTATAATGAGAAGTGTTTGGAGCTATATTCTTTTAGCAGCAGTTCTTCTGTTGCTTTCCGCCTGCGAATCAGGTGCTAAATTTATCGTGCATAACAACTGTTCCTATCCGGCTTATATCTCGGTAGATTCAGGGACGGAAGTAACTATTCCCGCCCACAGTGTTGGCAGTATAGATGTGGATACTGGCACTCAAAGCATATTTACCGGTGAAGTTACAAATGTTGTTCCAGTGGTTATAAAAGGTGAGACATTTAGCCTGGAGAACCAAGACTTGCACCTGTGGACAGATAACACCAGCATCACGGTGAAAGCCGGAAAGGATTTGCATGCCTACTTAAACCCCAATCGTGCCAGCATCAAAATAAACAACAACAGCGCACAAAGGATTACGGAAGCCAGAATCTACAAGAACCATGGCATATATACAGCATCTTTTGCTGCAATACTGGACATTCTGCCGGGCGAAAGCAAGTTTATGCGGGTGGATTACTACACAACGAATGACCCGTTTTTCTATGAAGTAACGATAACTACAGAGGATGGGCTGCCATATTTCTATGGTAACTCTAGCACGATGTTACAAAATGATGAGCAATATGCTATTGATTTTACCATTGAGACAAAATAATAAACTTACATAAGGAGAACTAATGAAAGGGAAATGGCTTAGCATAATCATGCTGCTTTGCGCCTTCACACTTGGCGCAATCATCCCTCCCCAATACGCACCGATGCCTTTACCGACTGATCCGGACTTGGTAACCGGCACACTTGCCAACGGGCTTACTTACCACATTTTGCCCAATGCAAAACCGTCAAACATTATCGAGCTTCGCCTACTGGTAAACGCCGGCAGTGTTAATGAAGATGACGACCAGCTTGGTCTGGCGCACTTTGTGGAGCACATGGCGTTTAATGGCAGCAAGAACTTTGCCCGCACGGAGATGGTGGAATACCTAACCTCCATTGGCATGGGCTTTCACAATGGCTTAAATGGCGGAACCAGCTACGACTATACCGTTTATCAATTTAAGCTTCCCACAGATAACGAAGCCAAGCTGCGCAAAGGTTTATCCATACTATCAGACATCGCCTGGCAGCTTAGCTTTGAGCCTTCTGAGATTGAACGTGAACGCGGCATCATTCAGGAAGAATGGCGCATGGGACAAGAGGCACAAAGACGGGTTCAGGACAAGGTGAGCGACGTCCGTTTTGCCGGCTCACGCTATGCTTTGCGCAATCCTATTGGAACTATCGAAAACATCCGCACCTTCAAGCACGAAAGCCTAATACGTTTCTATAACGACTGGTATCGTCCAGACCTCCAAAATGTGATAATCATTGGAGATTACCCTCCAGAAGATTTAGAATCCATGATACAAGAGTATTTTGGTGTAATCCCTGCTCGTGAAAACCCACGCATCAAGGAAAACTATCCTGTGCCGGATAACGCCGAACCGAGAGCTATAGTGGTATTAGATAAGGAATTGCCTTATTCTTCTGTGCAAGCTACATGGAAACAAGAAAGCGTACCCTTGGTTAATCTTGGCTCATATTACGACTATTTGAAGAACAACCTTTTTTACACCATGTTTAACAACCGCATGCAAGAAATAGCCATGCAGCCCAACCCGCCCTTTTCTTTTGCCTTTGGCTACATGTTTTCTTGGCTAAAGAACTTTTCTGCCTCCATGCTTATGTCGATTAGCACAGAGGGACGTAGCGAAGATGCAATGCGCACCATGCTTACAGAAGCCGTTCGTATCAGGCAGTATGGCTTTCAAGAGGCAGAATTTGAACGGGCTAAGCTCGATTTGGTACGCGCTGCAGAAAAGGCGGTAACCGAAAAAGCCACCCGTGAATCAGGTGAAGCCATTGGGGAAATGCTTTCGCCGATTATTAGCGGAGATAACATCCTTAGTGCTGAACAAAAGCTTGATTTGGTAGGCAATATTATTAACGAAATCGGTCTGGATGAAGTTAACGATACTGTGGAGAACCTGATCAGCACCGAAAACCTTACTCTTGCCATCACCGGAACAGCCAAAGAGGGTGCGGTTTACCCAAATGAAGCAACACTTTTGGCTATGTTTAACGAGATTAAAAACGTGGAGCTTGAAGATTGGGTGGATACCTTTGTTAACGAACCTATCATGGAGACTATTCCCAATCCCGGCAAGATAACTAAGACCAAAGTGTTCCCCAAATCGGGCATCAAGAAATGGGTGCTTTCCAACGGTGTAACCGTGTATAGCAAACAGACGGATTTCAAAGCCGACGAAGTGCTGCTATCTGCACAAAGCCCTGGTGGAACTACCTCTTTAAGCGTTGACGATTCTGGTATTCCGGATATTCTTTCCTACTACATCCAGAATGCAGGCTTTGGCAATTTCGACGGTTCTGCTTTACAAAAAGCTCTTGCCGGCAAAGTAGCAGAAGCATCTCCTCACGTGGAAACTTACAGCGAAGGTTTCTCCGGCTCCTGTTCACCTCAAGACTTGGAGCTGATGTTCCAGTTACTATACCAGAAGGCAACCAAGCCTCGCTTTACCGAAGACACCTTCTCATCTTCGGTTGCCCAGATTCGTTCCTTCCTGCAAAACTCGCTGCTAAGCCCCGAGAACGCCTTCTTTGATACCCTGCAAACCCTGATCTACAACAACCATCCTTACAAGCGCAGCATCCGTCCAGCAGATTTGGACAAGCTTACCTTGCCCCAATTGGAGCGCGTGTATAAAGACCGTTTCGGTGATTTCTCCGATTTCAGTTTCTATATCGTGGGTGCTTTCGACGAAGAACTCTTAAGTACATATTGCACTACATACTTGGCTAACCTGCCCACCATGAAACGTAAAGATAAAATCCGCGATGTGGGCATCAAGCCCTTTAGTGGTAAGAAAGAAGTTCGTTTCAACAAAGGCGAAAGCGAGCTTACCTTTGCCTCCAATGTTACCAAGGGTAAGTATAAATTCACCGCTACCAACAACATCGCCATGAATACTCTGATGATGGTTGCTTTTGAGAAACTGCGGGAAAATGTACGTGAAGAACTTGGTGGAGTGTATGTAATTCAGAACTGGAGCACTATGGAACGCTATCCAAAGCCTTTCTATTCGGTACAGACTTGGATGAGTTGCGATCCCGCCAATGTGGATATGCTGAATGCTGCCACTTTTGCTACTCTCGATAGCCTGAAAGCTGGGCTTTTCGACGAAAAATACGTCGAATCTGCTAAAACCACGATGCTTAAACAGTATGAAGAGAGAATCAAGAGCAACAACTATTGGATGGCTAGCATGGAACGCAATGATTGGGTGGGACTGCCTATAGATGGGTTCCTAGATTACCCCGCAATCTATGCTAAAATGAATAAGAAGATTATAACCAAAGCAGCTAAGCAATATCTAAGCTTCGATAAAGACCTGCTGCAGGTTATCATGCTGCCCGAAATTACGAATGACTAAATAACAGAACATCTTCCCCTGAATAGGATTAAAAGACTGGCAATTAGGTTTGCCAGTCTTTTTTATTTAAGCGGAAACGATCGTTAACCGCTACTTGCTTAACCGAAGAGGTTCCAATGCCCAACTGAAGAGGTGTTGATCGGGATTCTACCCGATGAGATCCCGATCGGATCCAGATAAGCTCGGTTGCGGATAAGCAGGGAAGTAAAGGCTTCCTTAGAGTGAAAGGCATCTGGGAGTTAGGAGTCCTTCCTGCCTGCACCAATTATCCATTGCTTGCTCATCTTGTGGGGACAAAAAGCTTTGTAAGTGCAACTATATTTCTGAGGGCAGGTTGGACTTCTGTGTCGCTTAAACACTTGTTACTATGGGATATCACCTTTCCCAATCCTGAAGTCCAGGCTGCTGTCTTAGTTTAGACATCTTGCTTAATGCCCGTCGTCCTTTGTCTGTTACCAAGGTTATATGAACATAGCTAAGCAGCAATGACTCCTAACGCACCGCTATCATTAAAGTCTGGAGTCGTTAATGCCTATAGTATTGCGAATTTACTATATCTTTGGCGGCGTTAAGGACTACAGCGGATGCTTGTGGCTCTCATAATGGTGTAGTCCTTGCGGCAGAGAAATGAGAGGAGTCCACTCAGCAAAGAGTCCCAGAGGGGCGCAGACTGTTAACAAACCTCGATAGAGGTGGAATCCCACAGCCTGTTTCGAGACGTTGCGTAACTCCCTGGGCGCAGACTGTTAACAAACCTCGATAGAGGTGGAATCCTTTAGCCTGAGGTGTGAACCTCAGGTATGAATAGGAGAAACAAACAAACCCCATCGGGTTGACACAATAACAGGTAACACATTGCTGTATTGTTATATCGCCCTAACAGGGCTTTATGTCTCTCTTAATGCTGACCTGGGGTTTCGCTTCGCTACACCCCAGGCTAAGATATTTCGTCCCTGCGGGACTTTTTTAACAGCCTGAGTCCCATTGGGACGCCACATTTAAAGTTACAAGGACATGGATAGACTATTTAATCTAAAATAACGTTCCGATGGAACTAAGGCTGTTCTTGGTCATCGTAATCTATCTAAAATCGCATCCCTACAGGATTTTCATGCATGCCTATGCAAATATTTTAGAGTATCTGATGCTTGCTCGGAAGGGATAGACTTCCGAGCTGCTTCCGAGTTCTTTGATTCTATTGCTCACAAACTGACTCTGACCATTATGAAATCTCTCGGACTGATAGTTAAACATGGAGATAGTGAATCACCCTCTATTGGTTCGATTTTACTGTTTGGGATAAACCGCCGTCTCTTTTTTCCTGATGCTGTGATTAGATGTGCTCGTTTTCAAGGTAATGACACAAATAGATTTATCGATCAGATCGAGATTGATGAGTACCTTCCCAAAGCAGTAGAAACAGTCATTAGTTTTATCGAACGGCATACTCTCCAAGGCTCTGAAATTGGGAGAGTTCGCAGAATCGATGTAGCTGAGTATCCTATCAAGGCAGTAAGGGAAGCAGTGATTAATGCTATTGTCCATGCTGATTACTCTATAAAAGGCATGAATATCAAGGTTGCTATATTCGACAACCGTATCGAAATCACCAATCCTGGTACACTGCCATTTGGGCTTACACTGGAAAATGCTCTTACAGGAATGTCCAAGCTGCGGAATAGAATAGTAGGACGTGTATTTCGGGAGTTAAAACTTATCGAGCAGTGGGGTACCGGTATAAACCGGATGATCTCTGAATGCCAAAAGCATGGCTTGCAAGAGCCACGTTTTGAAGAAATTGGAACTTCTTTTCGGGTAACGCTTTTCTCCCTGCCCCTTACAACGACTAATACACCGGAATGGCATACGATTTTTATAGAGTACCTCACCGAGAAGCAGGAGATAACTACCAAGGATGCCGCCCTGCTATGGAGTCTTTCAGACAGAAGTGCCAGAACCAGGCTGAGAAAATTACAGGAACAAGGATACATTACTGAAGTAGGAACCAGCCCCAATGACCCTAAAAAAGTGTATATTTTGAGCAGATGAAAACACCATAGAACATAGGGAATAGGCAAAATAACGCTCGAAACGCACGATTGTCTTTCCTGATTACAGAACCTTCAACCCATCACTATAAGTTAGATTATTTATCCGGCAAAGAAAGATATTGACAGATGATATGGCTTGGAAATACAATGATTTTGTTCGAAACAATGAATTCAAATCAGACAGAATATAAATTGTGTAAGGCGAAGAACCGCTAAAAGTTCTTCAAAGAATGTGAAGAACATGGAGTGGGATATTACCGCTAAATACAAGACCCTAAAGACCAAAGAGGAAACATGAGAGTATTGATTGCATTTTTAAGCATAGCTGTGCTGCTATGTATACTAAGCTGCGAAAAAACAACAACAGAACCGGCAGACCAATGTACCATGCCTGTATTAAGCCCCGTTGGCGGGATTTACACGAAAGCTCAAAGTGTTACTATCACCTGTACCACAATAGGAGCATCGATAGTTTATACTACTGATGGCAGTAACCCTACGTCCAGTTCTACAGTTTATGCAAACCCGATAGCAATTACCGCAAGCAATACCATAAAAGCACAAGCTTTTAGATCAGGTTGGACAGATAGTGCCATAGTAAGTGCTACATATACAATTACTGGTTCAGAGGCAGTAGCTTCTCCTACTTTCAATCCAGCAGGTGGAGCATATGCTTCTGCACAGAGTGTTACGATTTCCTGTACTACCAGTGGAGCCACTATCCGCTATACAACAAATAATACAGACCCGACTTCAGCATCTACAATTTATACAAACGCCATAAATATATCTTCAACCACAACCATTAAGGCTAAAGCCTTTAAGGCCGGAATAATAGATAGTTCCATAGCAAATGCTACATATACATTTGGTGTCACCCCCGAGCAGATGGTTTGGGTAACTGGTGGCACCTTCAACAATGGTACTTCAGATGTTACAGTAAGCAGTTTCTACATGGATAAGTATGAGCTTACCCAGGCAGATTATCAGACTGTGATGGGAGTGAATCCATCAAGTGGATATGGAGTAGGTGCAGATTATCCTGTTTATTATGTTTCCTGGTTCAATGCGATTGAATACAGCAATCGGCGTAGTATGCAAGAAAGCTTGACGCCGTGTTACAGTTATAGCACTTATGGCACTAATCCTACAAATTGGCCCAGTGGCTGGAACTCTAGTTCTGATAACCATACTAATGTAAGCTGCAACTGGACTGCTAATGGTTATCGCCTGCCCACTGAAGCTGAATGGGAATTTGCAGCGCGGGGTGGGGCACATACGCATAATTACACCTATAGCGGCAGCAATGATGTTGATGTTGTGGCTTGGTATAATAGCAATTCCAGTTCCACCAGCCACACTGTAGGCGGTAAGCTTGCCAATGAGCTTGGTCTCTTTGACATGAGTGGCAACTTAATTGAATGGACTTGGGACATCTATGGCAACTATCCAGTTGGAAATCAAACTAATCCTCATGGTCCCACTACTGGTTGGTGTGGGTACCGTGTGTGGCGCGGGGCTTGCTGGAACGGTAATGCCGAAGACTGCTCCGTTTCCAGGCGGGAATGCAGCTCAGCAGCCGCTAGCTACAAAACCTATGGCTTCCGCCTTTGCAGGGTCTCCCATTGATTTTATTGTTGCGCAAAGCGCTCATTATTTTCGGATATCTCCCTTCCTACTGTGGGGAGTGCTGTCGGTTAGGAGTCCTCCCTGCCTGTCCCAATTATCCTTAGCTTACTCATCTTGTGAGGACAGAAAGCTTCAAATATGCAACGATATTCCTGTGGGCAGGTTGGACTTCTATGTAGCATAAACACTTGTTAATATTGGATATCGCCCTTCCCAATCCTGAAGTCCAGGCTGCTGTCATAGTTAAGATATCTTGCTTATTGCCCGTCGTCCTTTGTCTGTTACTTAGCCCATATAAACATAGGGAAACAGCAAGGATACCATACTCACACATATCTTCACGCAGAGCTTCAAACCATCACTACAAGTTAGATTATTTATATGGCAAAGAAAGATATTGACAGATGATATGGCTTGGAAATACTGTGAAATTGATTGAAACGATGGCTAATTATCAAACAGAATATAAATTGTGTAAGGCGAAGAACCGCTGAAAGTTCTTCAAAGAATGTGAAGAACATGGAGTTGGGATTTACACCAACATTGGGGACTCAACGAATGGCTGAATCTCAAACAAACAATCACACAGATAGCAAACCAATAAATCGATTCGGGAGGATCAAATGAAAAAGGCACAAGTTTTTTTTGTAATTTACGGCATTTTATTGCTATGCTCAAGCGTTCTTAGTGCAGTTACTTTAGCAAACCCAGTGTTTAGCTGGTACTCTCAGAGTGATCCCCAGTGGAGTTCCAATATGATGGGCTCGTCAAGCTACAACTTGGGATCAAAAGGTTGCGCAGTTACTTGTATGGCTATGTTACACCAAGGAGAAACCTCTAGTCAGTCTTCTGAAACTAATCCTAGTCAACTCAATTCATGGTTGGCGAGCAATGGGGGTTACTCCTATTCTGAAGGCTATGCCTTAATTGTGTGGCCAACTGCTGCTAATATGGATGGTACACAAGGTTTGCAATATGTCTCATCTAATGATACTGGGGATAACTGGAGTTATTTAGACCAGCAATTGAGCTTGGGAAACAAAGTTGTTGTAAAGGTTGATTACAATCTTGCGACCTATGGTGTTGACGACCATTGGGTTGTTGTTTACGCAAGAAACGGTGCTTCGGGTATTCCCAGTTCTTATAGTATAAACGATCCATTGCCAACAACCTACATTGAACGAACTCTTCAATACTATTATGATTCAACTTATGACAATACTTTCTTTGGAGCAAGAAGTTTTAGTGGCACGTGGAATGCTCCCATGAATTATAACATTTCCTTGGCACAAAATTTGGGGATATATGCAACACGAACTAGTCCACCGACTATATATTCATTACCAAATGAATATTCTGGAGCAGTGCCAGACCAGGATATAAATACTTATTACAGCTTTAGATTAGCTAATTCAGGCAGTACAGGCGTAACAATAGCAGATACTGGCGTTAACTACTATAATTCATCAGGATCATTTTTAATGAGAGTGAATGATACCATTTCTTTCTACTTAGCTAGTGGGACAAATTTATATCGTGAAAAAAGAGTGTACATTACAGATCAATTTACAAATAATCAACAGACAACATTGACAGGCAAAGTGGCTTACAAGATCAATGATACGTGGTATGAACTATCAGGAGCAGGCTCTTCAGCATCTTTTACTGTATACCCTAGACCATCGCTTAATAATACTATGTTGGTAAAGTGTCCATCGAGTAATAATGTTTACTATTATCAAAGTGGATACAAATGGGGAATTAATAGCGAAAGTGATGCTTCTTTGATTTCAGCGAATTGGAATACAATATATTATGTATATCCCAATAGTGCTGTTAGCAATATGACATCACCACTGACACCTAATAGCAATGATACGATACCAACCTTTGTGGGCAGAAATCTTATATACAAGAATTCAAGCTCAAGCGATTGTTATCTGATTGATTCAGATCCAAGCAATGGCGGATCTATCAGGAGCCGTAGATTTCAAAATGAACCAGCATACTACAATTATGGTTATTCAGGGGGGACCCTTGCCTCTCAAAGCTTCATCGTGACAAGTTCTGCTTATAGCAACATACAATCAAGATATCCAGTAGGGTCAGAAATTGGAAACAGCTTAACTGTAAATCCGACAAATATAAATATTGGACACCAATCTGGTTCTACGACATTTAGCATAACATCTAATGTATCCTGGACAGTTAATGAAAGTATAAGCTGGTTATCTATAAGCCCATCCAGTGGTTCGGGAAACAATACAATAGCTATCAATTATACTGCCAATCCTGACATTACTTCACGCAGCGGACAGATAACGGTATCAGGCAGCGGGCTCACTCAGACAGTTACAGTTACTCAGGATGCTGCGCCACTATTCTTAACGGTTACACCAAACTCTAGAAATGTTACATATCAGGCAGGTACTACTACTTTTGATGTGGCATCCAATACTTCCTGGGTTGCAAACGAATCAACCGACTGGTTTACAGTATCACCTATGTCAGGGAGTAACAGCATGACCCTGACAGTTAATTACCAAGCAAATCCTTTGACTACAACCAGAACCGGACAGATAACGGTATCAGGCAGCGGGCTCACTCAGACAATTACAGTTACTCAGGATGCTGCGCCACTATTCTTAACGGTTACACCAAACTCTAGAAATGTTACATATCAGGCAGGTACTACTACTTTTGATGTGGCATCCAATACTTCCTGGGTTGCAAACGAATC
>JAQUJJ010000039.1 GCA_028681035.1 Candidatus Cloacimonadota bacterium | reverse complement strand
GCTTCTGCCTATCTAATCTGCCATTGAAAAACTCTATCTGAGCCATGAAAGCATTGGCAACGGGATCCCTGTAAAAAGAATCCAGTACGATAGGATTGAACTTTTCAGGGAAGGCATAAACCCCTTCCGTGCCATTTGGTTTTGGATACACAGAGGTAAGTACCTTGTTAAGGGGTGCAGAACTCGCTGCTTCTATAAAGGTGGATTTGCCCACTCCGATATTTCCCACTATTCCAATGCGGATATTCTCCATTATCATTCCTCTCAACTAATCTTTCTGCTAGAAAACCAGCCAAGGGGTACAAGTCAAGACATTCTTAGCAGTAACTTATTGTTTGGAGTCCGAAATGCCTTTTAGTAAGCAGTTCAGAAGCAGGTTGAGAAGGCTGGCAAAGGTGTGGTAGTTCGTTTTATAACGTGCGATTATAGCATTTTGTTTACGGCAAAGCTTATTCTCTGCTTCACTTTATCCCAGCTTACATCAGTAAAACTGTTAATTGGAGTAAGGTCTTTGTCTGCCTCTTGTAGGTAAGAAAGTGCTTTTAGAAGATGCCATGAATCTGCGGTATTATATTTATTCTGGAAGAAGCCTATCATTTCCGAGAGACTAAAGAAATCCAACAAAATGGCGATATCCCAAAAATCCTTTTTCATGCCCCTGCCGGATATGGCGTTTAGCTTCATGGCTGCAATATCCTTCAAAGAGGCTAACCTGATTCCTTCGGCAACCTTCATATCTTCTATAATTGGGTATGGGTGTAGCAGTAAGTCTGTTTTTATATGATTAATAAAACCACTTACCGTACCTTCTTCATGATAAATGCGATCTACGGGATATTTTGTGGACAGCTTTTCAGCTAAAAGCGTTGCATTAAAGTCCGATTGGCTAAACATGTCTATATCTTCAGATTGTCTGTGCCCCAAATGCAGGGCAAGTGCAGTTCCACCCACCAAAACAAAGGAAGCAAGAAGTGGCTCTTGCATCAAGCTAGCAAGCAGATCCCAAAGCGGTCCAGATAGTGCCTGCCGATGAATCTTTAGCGGCTCCACTGTGCCGCCTCCAATCTGGATTGTGCCTCAAAGCTGTTAAGCGGCAAATTATAATAATTGGCAAAGAAATTGATGGTCATTCTCTGAAGAGAGGGAGCTTTTAGAAGGGTTTCCCTAACTAAATTCTTACCGTAGTAGCTAATTATAAAGCGTACATCTTCAAGATTGCCATAATCCATAACACGCGGAATGATATAGGAAGCATGAATTTCCATATCCAGATCACTAAGATTAGCCTCCCAAAATAGATGCTTATCAAGGACGGTATCAGCAAGCTTCACTTTATCTCCTGTTTGCGTTTCTTAATATTTACACATTAAAACAAGCTGAAAAGATGTCAATTAGTTTCTCAGAAGATTCGCGGTAAACGAGGCTACGAATCTGTAGTTCATGTAGTCTTTCTCAATTCTAATCTACCTATACGTTTAAGGGCGATGTGAACTTCAAGCTTTCGTAGCTGCTTTGTTTTTTTTAACTCTTAAATCGGCGAGGATGAAAATGAACCACTTTATTGCAGAAGATGCTGTCGCCGATTTAAAAGTCAAAAAGACGAAAACGCTTGACGGAATTATCTTACCCATGATAGAGGAACGATACTTGCTATTTTCAGTAAGTAAATAGAATGCAGGTGGATATGAGAATTAAGAGGATAATAATAACAGCCTTGGCGTTGTTTGCTTGGCTTAATATAGTAGCAATAGACATCTCAATAGATATTAATCCGCAGAACTGGCAAAACGCTATACGCGGGGAGCAGGGAGCCATTCTACTAGAAGCTGGACAGCCCATGCTTCCTTATCTGCCGATTAGGGTGTTACTCCCTTTCGGCGAGAAGTTGGAAGGATTTCAGATAAGCTACTCAGATTCCCGTTTACAAGCAGAGAACGCAAGTATTCCCATAGCCCGTCCGCAGCAACCAATATCCATAAATGTAGTATCTGCTTACTCGGCACCAACACTGGAAAACCGTTTGTACCCAAATAAGGATTATGAATATTTAGGGACGCAATATTACCGTGGCTACCAAATAGCTCTGTTTAACCTTTACCCATACAAATACAATCCTCTAACACGTAAGCTTTTTGCAGTAAGCTCCGCTAATATTAGTATAGAAAGCCGTTTTAGTAATACTGAAGCTACATATCAGGCAAACTTCCTTACTCCCAATGAAGAGACTCTTGCCACCCTCACAGGAATGGCTGCTAATCCAGAAACCCTAAGCAGCTATAACACTGCGAATAGCTACAGAAATGTTACAAATCAATCCAGAACCATAGACCTCACCCAGCCAAAGAAGATGATAATAATCACCGATAATCAGCGGGTAAGCTGGTTTGAAGACTATGCCGCATGGCGCACCGAACAAGGCATATCCAATGCTATCTACACTATGGAAGATATCATAGCCAACTATCCCGGCACAGATAATGCCATGAAACTGCGTAACTTCATTATAGACGTTTACCAAACCTGGGCAATAAGCTCGGAACCATTGCAATACGTAATTTTGGGTGGCGATGATGAGATTATCCCGGTGCGAGGTGCTTACGGCGAGGTTGGCGATACTATTGATCTGTACATGCCAGTAGATATTTACTACAGCAATCTGGATGGCAACTGGAACGCAAATCAGAACGCTATCTATGGCGAGGTTGCCGATAACACCGATTTGATACCAGAAATACATATCGGCAGGTTTCCCGCAGAGACTATTTCAGAATTCCAGAATATCTTTCGCAAGACCCAATACTATGCCGAAACCAATTCATTCAGTAATAATCTTGTGCTGTTCACGGGCGAAAACCTGAATATGAATCCCGTTACTTGGGGCGGAGATTACAAGGATGATATAGTGCAATATCTGCCCAATGGCTATAATTTAGAAACGCTGTATCAGCGTGATGGGACATACAATTCAGGAGCTGTATTAGGTGCGATAAACAGCGGAGCAGCCATTATGAACCATATGGGGCACTCCAATGAGACATCTCTTATGGGGCAATCCAACACAAGTGTGGGAAATATGACCAACAGCGAATATGGCTTCCTGTTTTCCCAAGGCTGCTATCCTGCGGCATTCGACCAACGTACTAGCGGAGATGGAGAAGCTATTGGAGAGCATTTGTTAACTGCCAATGGAGCTTTGTTTGCCTTTGTAGGGAATACTCGTTATGGTTGGTATATGCCTGGCAGCATTGAAGGAGCTTCCCAGTTTTATGACCGCCAGTTCTTTAATGGTCTGTTTGCCAATAACCAGCCTCAGCTTGGGAAAGCTTTAACCTTCTCCAGAATGCAAAACCTGAATGCTGCGCTTTCCAGTTCTGTGATGCGTTGGTGCTACTATGAGACCGTGCTGTTTGGCGACCCTTCGATTACCGTGAAAGCTCCTGATCCCAATCTGCCTCTCCTCAGCCTTGATAGCTATAGTTTCAGCGATGTGGATGGCGATAACGATGGCAACATCAATCCGGGAGAAATGATTCGATTCTTGCCTGTAATAAGTAACGATCCCGATTGGGCTACGGCAGAGAACGTATCAATACGGGTTGTATCTACCCCCACCGATGTGGAAATTGCTAGCCCTGATATTAACGTAAGCCAGATATTGCCGGGAGGAAATAGCCCTATTGGCTCGCACATTAAGCTACAGCTACCGCAGGATATAGGATTTGGAACCTACAATATAAGCATAGAAATAGAATCCTTTCATCCCATAACTTCACTTAGTACCGGAATTAGACGCTACCAAGCAGATATCCAGCTTACCTTGATGGACAGTCGTTTCCCCTGGGAAAGCTCCGTTTCAGTAAAATCTTCTCCCATAGTTGGGTATTTCGATAACAACCCAGGCTTGGATGTAATGTGTGTGGATGCCTACGGAACTGCATCAATAATTGGCAACAATGGTGTGATAAGCAGTAGCTTCGCAGCACCTACGCCGATGAATATAAGCCGTAGTTTTGCCAGCGGTGCTATTGACCTTGAGGTTGGTGATGATTTGGCATTTTGTAGCAGAACGGGAGATATCTATGCCAGTTCTCAAAGTGGAGAAAACATATTCTCATTTCATGCCAATACAGCTTTTCTTTACTCTCCCATGCTGGCAGATTTGGATGGTGATGGTTACAACGAGACGATTGCCGGTGGATTAGATGGCAAAGTATATGCCATCCACCCCGGAGGTTACCTTCGCTATGGCTTCCCAGTAGATTTGGGTGCGTCTTTTAGATGCGAGCTGGCAGCAGCAGATTTTAATGCCGATGGAATCATGGAAATAATTGCAGGTTCTTCGGCAGGCAATCTATATATAATAGACAGTAATGGTGATATCCTTAACGGATTTCCTGTCCAGTTGGATGGAGCTATTACAGGTTCACCAACTATTAGCGATGATAACCGTATTGTGTGCTCCACGAATTCCCATATCTATATCATCAGCTCAAACGGTGTAATCGTCAGCACAAAGAGCATAAGCAACAATATCGCTGGCGGTTTTGCTGTTGGAGACCTCAGCGCAGATGTTTATGGAATTGATATCGCCTGTGTGAGTGGAAGCGGCACTGTCTATGCTTTTACCAGTGATGGGATTGACTTACCCGGTTTCCCTATTGAAACATCGGTACACTTTACTTGCCCTCCCTTGCTGGCTAATCTGGATGATGATCCCGAGTTGGAGATTATCCTCCAAAGCTATGAGAACTCGCTTTATTTAATGCACCACGATGGGACTATGTTTTCAGGCTTTCCTTTTACCAATACACTAAATGGTGCCACTCCGGGAACCCTGCTGGATTTCGACTCAAACGGTTTGCTAAAGTTTGTAGCAGGATATGCTAATGGAGTTGTGCTCTACAACCTTAGAATGCCCGCTACTGGGCTGGAACCTTGGGTAACGTACCGCGGGAGTAATTCTCGCCAAGGTTCATTTGCTGCCACAGGTTTTGTTGCCAATACTGATGAATTGCAAAATGCAGTTCCCAATGCTTTAGCACAAAACTACCCCAACCCCTTTAATCCTAGCACCACAATAAAATATAGCCTTGCCAATGATAGCCCCACCAGATTGACGATATATAACCTGAAGGGACAGAAGATTCGCGAGCTAATAAACAGCCACCAACCCAAAGGGACTCACAGCGTTGTATGGGATGGAAAAGATAACAATGGAAGAAACGTAGCCAGTGGAGTTTACTTCTACAGGCTAACATTAAATAACCAACAAATTGAACGAAGGATGCTGCTGCTGAAATGAGAATATCTAAGAATATAGAAACTATCCGCTTTACTATAGAAAACAAAATGGGACAACTTGGACGTCAGGATGAACACATTACCCTGGTAGCAGTTACCAAAACTCATGCCGTAGATGCGATAGACACAGCCCTTAAAGCTGGGATTAAGCACTTTGGCGAAAACAAGGTGCAAGAAGCCATGCACAAAGTTCCTCTTCTGAGTGTAGCATACGAAGGCTTTCACTTTATCGGGCATTTGCAGAGCAATAAGATTAACCAGTTGCTAAGCCTAAAGCCCTATCTCATCCATTCAGTTGATTCCACCTATATTGCTCAAAAACTGCATTTGGCTTTGGGGCGCACGAATCGCTTTCAAGATATCCTAATTCAGGTAAATATCAGTGAAGAAGCCACCAAAAGCGGAGTAAGCTTTTCCAATGCCATAGAGTGCGTGGAAGAAATCTCCCGCTATAGCACCCTATGTATCAGAGGGCTGATGACCATTGGCAAGCTTGATAAACCAGAAGTAAGCCGTCCCTTGTTTGCAAAGATGAAAACCCTCTTTGATGAAATAAAAAAGAGAGAAATCCCTAACGTAAATATGGACTATCTTTCCATGGGCATGAGCCACGACTATCTGATAGCCTTAGAAGAAGGGGCTAACATGCTTCGCATTGGTTCTGCCATCTTTGGACAGCGGGCTATTGGAGGTAATTTTTGAGCTACCTAATCGCCCTTGTAATCCTCTGTCTGTCTTACTTATACGGCAGTTTCTCCACTGCTAGGATTGTAACCAAAAGTTTCCGCTCTCTGGATATTTACAAAATCGGCACTGGATTAGCCGATACCGAAAACATCTATGAAAACATCAGCAAGTCCATGGGAGTGCTAGTAGGCGCATTAGATGCAGCCAAAGCGTATTTGTTCCTATTGGTTGTTGAAATGCTGTTAAGACTTCTTGCCAATACAGGTGCAATAGAGGGCATTACCCCTCTACTGCAACCCTACATTTTACTGTTGTACGGCATAGGTATGTTAATTGGGCATTGCTTACCGCTTACGCACCACTTTAGGGGCGGACGAGGGATATTCACTTATATGGGTTTTGTTGCATATTTCATTTTTTACCCAACGCTGATAACCGCTTTCATAGCATGGATATTGGTAACAAAGTTTCATCAGATTCGTTTCTCTCAGTATCTAATCGTGATCCTGCCGGTTGTGTTATATCAGATATTCTATCCCATTATCCCCGCTTTCCGTAAGGAACTACCTCCTTATTTTGTTCCCATCATGCTTGGCGTTGCTGTCCTGATGGGTGCACTAAACATTATCGTGTCCAAGAAACTTGGTGAAATATAAGCCATAAATGGAGTAAATGATGCTAAAGATTGTTCCTGTAGATTCGCCCAAACAGTTGCAGCAGTTTATTATGCTGCCCTTTGAACTGTATAAGAATGAGCCAAATTGGATACCACCTCTAATTGGCGAACAGAAGAAGTTCTTCAATCCCACTAAAAACCCATATTACCAGCATTCTGAGGTAAAGCTCTTTCTCGCCATGCAAGATGAGAAGGTTGTGGGAAGAATATCGGCGCACTCCAATACCCAGCACAACATAGAGCATACAGAAAACATCGGTTTCTTTGGCTTTTTTGAGTGTATAGACGAACAAGAGGTGGCAAATGCTCTCTTTGATACCGCCTATGAGTGGAATAGCAAAAGGGGATTCACCTCTATGCGGGGACCCATGAACTTCTCTGTGAATGAAGAGCTTGGCTTGCTAGTAGATGGCTTTGATACACCACCGATGGTGATGATGCGCCATGATATGCGCTATTATCAGAAGCTATATGAAAGCTGGGGCTTAACTAAAACCATGGATTTATATGCTTACTTAAGTATCCGCAACGAAATACCGGAACGTATAAAGAGGATGGTGGATTTGGTAACCAGGCGCACAGGTGTGAAGATTCGTTCGCTATCAAGAAACAAGAAACAGATGAAGATAGATATAGAGACAGTCTTCCAAATATACACCAAGGCGTGGGAATATAACTGGGGCAACGTACCTATGACTAAGGCAGAATTTGACCATATCGTGGGCGAATTGCTCCCCATAGCCGATCCTGATATGGTGTTCATTGCCGAAATTGATGGCAACCCCGTCGGTTTTAGTTTAGCCTTACCCAATTATAATGAAGTACTGAAAGTGATGAATGGCAGGATTAACCCGATTACCTTGATTAAGGCAGCCATTGCCAAAAAGCGCATCGGTTCTGCTAGGGTTATTACTATGGGTGTAATAAAAGAGTTTCAGGGAAGAGGAATAGATAGCGTATTTCACTATCATTCATATACCAATGGCATCCCCAAAGGTTATGTGCGCGGAGAATTCTCCTGGGTGTTAGAGAACAACACGCTGATGAAACATGTAGCCGAGAAGCTGGATGCAGTAATCTATAAGACCTATAGGTTGTATGACAAAGCCATCCCCCAAGCATAAACAAAACTACGTTGTATCTCAACCTCGTATGTCAGAGATAAGCTTTCTTTCTGCAATAGATTTCATTACGCTTGTGTTCTGCAGTTGGATTCTTGCCTATATGAGTATCGGCATATCCCGGGTAAATGAACCTTGGATACACATCCCTGTTTACTTGGGAGTTGCTACGATAGTGCTTATCTTAGCTTGGTTGCAAAAGCAAGCTTGGGTGGAAAGCAAGCCTCGTGCCAAATCTGTATTGAGCTTTATCAGGAGTATCTATCCAGTATTGCTATTTGGTTATTTCTTCACCTCCGGTCATGCTTTCAACCGCATAATCTTCACTGATTGGCTCGATCCCTGGTTCATGGGCATAGATAAGAGTGTATTTGGCTATTACCCATCTCTCGTCTGGGGTAAAACATTTAGTAACGTGGCAGCTCAAGAGCTGTTCCATTTCGCCTATTTTTGCTATTATCCCATGATTGCAGGATTACCCGTTTATCTGTATTTCAAGCAGCCCAAAGCCTTTAAAGAGCTTATCTTTAACCTCACCTTCGCATTCTATCTCTGCTACACCATATTCTCTGTTTTACCTGTTATCGGAGCTAGGTTCATCCCAGAAGCGATGGAGCTTACTAAAACCTATCAGGGCGGGTTATTTACCCATATAATGGTGTTTATCTACCGCACTTCCGATCACTTAGGCGGTGCTTTCCCCAGTAGCCATATAGCTGTTACCTTAGTTCTCACGATAGCTGCTTTAAGGTTTGTAAAGCCCGTGGGCATCGTCTTTGCCATTATAGCTTTCTTTTTAACCATTGCCACAGTCTATTGCCACTATCATTGGGCAATAGATGCCTTTGCAGGAGTGTTCACCGGTATCGGTGCTTATTATCTGGCAAACTATGTGCGGGGCAAGCTTAGCTTTGCCGGTTTTCACTAACTACATGGAGTATTAATGTTTAAAGAATACGTACTAGCCTTGGTTGCCCTCTTGTTAACAGGGATTCTTGGTGCGCAAGCGGCACTTCCCATCACATCCTACGATTATGCTACGCCTGAAAACAATGTATCCCCTATCACAATGGCTATGGGCGGGATAAACTTGAACAATAGCGACGACCCCTTTGCAGCATACTCAAATCCCGCACTGCTGGCAACCACTGAGATTAGCTCTTTCTCCACATCATTCAGACTTAGAAACACAGACGACATGAACTTCTTGGAAGCTGTTAGCATCAGCAATTCATTAAAGAGCAAACAGTTTAAATACTTCGTATTAAATACCAAGCAAGCCTCTTTTGGCTATCAGCCAGTTGCAGGAGTGCATATTAGCGAGTTTAGTGCAGATGGTGTTTATAGCAAATACTATGATTACCAGTTAGATAAGGTGCAGATATCCATTGGCGGGCAAGATAAAAAGTATGATAAACTGGGTGCTGGCTTAAGCCTTAAATACCTATCCGGCAGGCTTGTTTATCTTGCAGAACACAGATATAACAATTCTTTAATCAGGGATGCCTTTATAGACGACAAGGTAAAAGGATTTTCTACGGACTTAGGCTTTACCTTTAAACAAGGAAACTACACTTATGCAGGCTGTGCCTACGATTTATTGTCAAGATTATGGTGGGAGAATTACGACTCTGTATCCATCCAACGCCGCATGAGCTTAGGTCTTGCTTATGATAGCGGCAGCAGCCATTGGAATGTCGGTTTGCAAAGCCAGATTTCCAACAAGCCCGAAACCACCTACCATTTGGGTTATGGCTACACCTGGGATTTTAGCCAAAGTACGCCCAGTGCCCAGAACTCTTCCAGACAGACCATGGATCTGCGTTTAGGCGTTTACAGCCAAGATTTCTATGGCACAGACAACATTAATTACACCTTTGGTGGCGGCTACTACTATAAGAACGTTCGTTTCGATTTTTCCCTTAATAACAAGGGCATGAAGATGTCCGATAGCGAGTATCTCTTCTCCTTAAGCTTAGGTATCTAATGTTTGAACTCAGTTTCCTCAATGCCTCTTTGCTGTTCTTTGCAGCAGCCACAATCTTGCCTCTCTTGATCTGGCTATTGGCAAAGAAGAAACCATTAAGAGTAATCTTCCCGTCCATTAGATTCATTAAGCTTAGTAAAGAACAGGAGAAAAGCCGCAGTAAGCTGAAGAACATCCTGTTGCTTATCATTAGAATGCTTATTATTCTTTTGGTTGCTTTGGCGGTTGCCCGTCCCATGTTCCGTTCTGCCAAGTTAAAACCCTCCGCAAAGCATCCTCCCACGGCGATTGCCATCTTATTGGACACATCTTACAGTATGGATTACACGGAAGGCGGCAAAAGCTCTCTCCAGTATGCTAAAGAGGCTTTGGCTAAGATAAATGCACGCGCCACCCAAAACGATAGGCTGATTCTGGTAACTTCCAACAATAGCTGGAACCAACTGCATGCGCAGATCTACGCTGGCACACTTCCTTCCAGCCTTATTGAGCAAATAACGGTAAGCTACACTCCTCTGCCTCTTGAGGATATGTTACAGTTCGCAGAAACCAAGCTGCATGAAAGCCAGATGCCCAATCAGGAGATTTACCTAATCTCCGATAATCGCTGTGAGCCTGTAAAACTTAAAACTCCCGTTCCACTCGCCTCAATACCGCTGCCGGAAGCCCAAGATTATGCCAACATTGCCTGCACCGCTGCCAAAGTACTACCCCAAATGGTGGATAAACGCCAGCAGCAAACCATTCAATTTACCTTGGAAAACCAAGGGAACACCCTGCGTAAAGATGTGCTTGTCCAAGCCGTAGTTGGTGAGATTAAATTGGCAGACAAGTTTGTGAATATCCCTGCTCGCCAAAGCATTAGCGAAAGTATCACTTTTAATGTGGATAAAGATGGCTGGCATGGCGGCTATATTGAAGTGGCAGACGAACGGCAGACCCAGGATAATCGTTGCTACTTTGCCTTCCCCCATTTTCAAAAGCCGAAACTGGGAGTGGTTACCCAAGCGCAAAGCTTGCCTTTCTTCCTCTCTTCGCTTCTAAGCGTTTATTATGGCGGAGCACCGCAGCTTATCCGCCCCGAAAACCTATCCTTAAGTTTACTGGATAGCTATAACATGCTGATACTATACGAGCCTGGAGTGTTAACGCCCAAACTCCATGAGATTTTAACTGCCATCAGCAACCGCAAGCTGGGATTACTAATCTGCCTTGGGAACTCCGTCTCCGGAGATATGAAATCTTACTTACAATCCACATTCGGAGTGAGCCTAAAGGATTATAGCAACAAACCCTTAAACATTAGCCTGCTTAACAAACACCATTATATCAGCTCGCTGATAGCAGATAAGCAGCTTAAGCACAGCACTATTGCCAGCTATTGGCAAAGTTCAGCCAATAGCTCCGTTGCTATCGTAACGGCTCAGAATACACTCTTGGCAATCCAAAAAGATAAACAAAGCCTCTGGCTTTGGGATATCACCAGCCCCTCGAATACTTTCTTTATGGATTCAGCCTTCCCGGTGCTTGCCTTTCGTACTTTTAATTATGATTCCAGCTCGGATATAGCCGAAAACAATCACCTGCTGGGCGAGGTTATTAGTGCTGCCAAGCTCCGCTTACCCGGTGGCGAAGTGGTGGTTAACCCCAAACAATTAGCGGATGTGCCCGGCATATACTCCATTGAACCAGGTACACCCAACGAAAGCATGTTGGCTTTTAATATTGACTATAATGATTCGCAGAACCGCAGCAACCTTCCCTTAGGTGTAAAAAGCCTTGGGAAAAACTGGGAAAGCAAGCTTTTCTTATCCAGATTGGGACACGACCTGTGGAAAATCCTGCTTGCTATCGCTTTTGCTTTGGTTCTGATAGAGCTGATAATTGTTAAGCTTGAGGAATCTAGATCCAAACCTTAACCCTAAAAACAGGGACTAACCATGATATTAGAACGAATTACAGACCCGCAAGTTATTAAAGAACTCGACTCTAACGAGTTGCAACTACTAGCCAAAGAAGTCCGTGCCCGCATCGTGGAAGTTGTTTCCCACACAGGTGGACACTTAGCCCCTAGCTTGGGTACGGTAGATTTTACTATAGCTTTGCTGCATCTCTTCGATCCACTAAAAGACCGTATTGTTTGGGATGTGGGGCATCAGAGCTATGGCTGGAAAATACTTACCGGACGCAATGCTAAGTTTGATACTTTGCGCACCCTTGGAGGAATTAGCGGCTTTACTAACCGTGACGAAAGCCCCTACGATGCTTTTTCCACGGGACATAGCAGCACTTCCATCTCTGCTGCCTTAGGTATCGCCTGCGCCAGAGATATTACTTCCCAAACTGGTCATAGCATTGCTGTTATTGGCGACGGTGCTTTAACCGGTGGTATTAGTTTTGAAGCCTTAAATCACGCAGGACACTTACAAAAGGACAAGTTCATTGTAATCTTGAACGACAATGCCATGTCCATCTCTAAAAACGTGGGTGGTTTGCAGAAATACATGGCACGCATGATGGCAAGCCGTTCCTATAACACTCTAAAACAACAGATTTGGGATTTAAGCGGCAGCCTTCCCTCCAGCGTCCGACGCAGGTTCATTTATGGTGCCAGGAAGCTGGAAGAATCCATGATGAACATCTTAATCCCAAATATTATCTTTGAAGACCTTGGTTTTAAGTATGTGGGACCCATCGACGGGCATGATATTGACCACTTAGTGTCTATCTTAAAACGTGTTAAGAACTTTATGGTAGGTCCCGTGCTTATCCATGTAGTAACTCAAAAAGGCAAAGGCTATGCCCCCGCAGAAAAGAATGCTTCTCTCTTTCACGGAATAGGACCCTTTGAACCAAAAAGCGGTGAGCCTATTTGCAGCGGCAAAGAAAGCTGGTGTGAGGTAATGGGTAAATGCTTAGTTCGCCTCGCTGAAAAGCAAGAGAATATTACGGCTATCACCGCAGCGATGGCAACTGGAACTGGACTAAGCCCATTTGAGCAGAGTTTTCCCGATCGATTCTTTGATGTTGGCATTGCCGAGCAACACGCAGTAACCATGGCAGCCGGCATGGCAACCAAGGGCATAAAACCATTTGTAACAATTTATTCCACCTTTCTTCAACGCGCTTTAGACCAAATCATCCACGATGTAGCTATGCCCCGTTTACCTGTCGTGTTCTGTATAGATCGTGCGGGCTTGGTAGGCGAAGATGGGGCAACTCACCACGGTGCCTTTGATCTTGCTTTTTTAAACTTTATTCCCAATCTTGTTATTCTATCTCCTTATACAGCCAATGAAATGGAAGCTATGATGAAGTGGGCAGCTAATTATATGGACGGACCTGTTGCCATTCGCTACCCCAGAGGAACTGCACCCTGTGAACTTCAAGATACAGAAACGGCAGAGTTTAGCTATAACAAAGCAGTGTTTCATCAGAAGGGCGAAGGGATAGCTTTAATTACTGCCGGATCTGCCTTCCAGCTTGGTGAACAAGTGTGGGGAAAGCTTAAACAAGCAGGGCTTAATCCCTATCTATTAAGGTTTCCCTGTTTAAAGCCGCTGGATGAGGATGCTTTATCTGTTTTGGGCACTTCCTGCCATCACATTTACACGTTTGAAAACGGCTCTATAATTGGGGGAATAGGTTCACGGATTTCTCAGTTGTTAAGCAAGTATTCGGTTATTGTGCAAAACTTCGGCTACCCTGATGAATTCATTACTCATGGCAAGACAGATTTGCTGCTGGAGCAAATAGGCTTTACGGCAGACAAACTGAGTAAACTAATAATGCAGGATAATCAAACTTGACATCTCCCTTTAAGCAGCTTGAGCCAATATGTGCGCAAATCACCCCTGTCGGTCATGCCGCTATTACCGTTCTAAGAATAAGCGGGCAGGGTGCTATTGATATTGTAGCCCACCATTTTGAACCTGCATACAAGCTGTTAAACTCCCCTTCTCACCAGCTTATTCATGGTGTGTTTTACAATGAGCAAAAGCAGCCTCTGGATGATGTGCTGCTTAGCGTTTTCCGCAGTCCTAACAGCTATACAGGAGAGGATACTGTGGAAATATCCTGCCATGGCAATCCTCATCTTGCCAACCGTGTTATCGAGAATCTGCTTTTACGTTCGCGCCTCGCCAAACCGGGAGAATTTACCCTGAGGGCATATCTGAATGGGAAACTCGATCTAAGCCAGGCAGAGGCGGTTAACGATCTTATCCATGCCCAAGCCTCAAAATCCGAGCAGGCTGCTTTGATGCAGCTTCAGGGCATACTTAGCCAACATCTACAGGGTATTTTAACCCGCATTAGTGATGCCCGCTTACGCTGTGAACTTGCCATAGATTTTGCCGATCAAGACCTACCACAAATAGATTTGGTAGATTTAAGACATCGCATCCAAAGCTTGCTGCAAGATACAAAACAGCTTGCAGATAAAGGTGAACAGGGAAAGCATATCCGCGAAGGCATAAAAATCTGCCTTGCCGGTGCTCCCAATAGTGGCAAATCATCCCTGTTTAATGCGTTCTTACAACAGAACCGCGCTATTGTTACCCCTCATCCCGGCACAACCAGAGACTATCTGGAAGAAAGCATCTCGCTTAATGGCTTCCCGATAGTGATATACGACACTGCCGGTTTGCGTAGTTCTATCGACGAAGTGGAATCTGCCGGCATCGCCAAAAGCTACGAGCTAATGCACAATGCGGATTTAATCATCTTATTGGTGGATTCTTCAGCTTTGCCTTCTTCTCATCCTTCCAGTATTCCTGCTGAGTTATCTTCCAAGACGATAACAGTATTCAGCAAATCAGACCTACTCCCCTCCCCTATCACCCGAAAGAAGGATAAACTCTATTGTAGCGCAAACAGTCCCGATGGATTGGACGATATTTCCAATGCTATCTTAGACCGCCTAATGCTAGATGACAAGCTCCTATCCCAACCCTTGGTAACCAATGCAAGGCACTTGGCTGCCTTAGCTAAGTGTAACAAAGCTTTGCAACAAGCAATAGAAACTCTAGATGCAGACATGGGATTCGAGTTTATCGCCTTCGAACTTATTGCCGCCAGCCACGCTTTGGAAGAAATCCTGGGGGTTGTAAGCACAGATGAGCTTTTAGAAAGCATCTTCAGCAACTTCTGTATCGGTAAGTAGCGTGTCTGGAGTCGTTACCTCCTTAACAATCTATACACTCAGCACTCATCTAGAAGGGGATAAGGACTACAGCATAATTTAGGTGCTTAGTTGAAACCCCTAATTATCACCATCCATGTATTCCTCACGTCAGCAAAACGAGTCTCGATGGAACTCTTACGCTATGTGCTTTGTTTTGCTTATACAATCGGCGACTGTCTTTTCGTAAAAAAGCACGGTTAATTACCAATTCGCCGATTTATGAGTTAAAATGCTTAACCTGCTTATTCCGTTGTTTTTAACTCACAATTACGTTGTGTGATAGTTCCTCTGGCTTTTAACGCAACATTTAGCAGCGTAATTGTAAGTCAAACTGTTCTTCCTTGCTTGAATTGCCCTATCATTGCCCACCCATTGCCCTCCACATGGACAATAGGTGGCTAGTGTTAGGGCAATGCAAGCAGGAGCGATGCTAATAAAACAACGAAAATATAAACTGACACCCAAAGCTGCAAGAAGTGACACAAGGGGAAAGTGGGGATAAGGCTTTGATTGGTGGTTAGTTGCGATGGACTGGTTTTGGAAATGTCCAAGCGCTTATTTGGACTGTTTTGGACTGGTTTGTGACAGTTTTACTGCAAATTTGGATAGCGTTTGGACAGGGTTTGGAAAGAGCAGTTGGGAAATCGGAACTTTGAAATTAGAAAAACCGCAATTGGAGTGCGATTGTGCCGATCAGGAAAGCTCCGTAATTCCAATCTGAGTCTAAAACAAGAACCGGATAGTCTATATTAAATGGTTGGAGGATAATCTGTTGCCTGTGGTGGTCGATCTGCACCTTCTTGATGGTGAGACCATCGTCAGTCCTTACAACTGCTATTTTATCCTCCGCATCTTCCCAACTATGATTGTTCCTGATGACCACTATGTCCTGATGTTGGATCACAGGCTCCATACTCCTGCCATTTACTTGAAAGACAGTGTATTGACTTGGGTTGCCAGGCAGGAATGATACCGGTAATTGAATCTGCCCCATCTGACTCCACTCATCTCTGATCTCCATCGGAGGTCCGGCAGCGATCTCTCCGACTATGGGAAAGGTGATAGACTGAGTGGGATCGAAGTCTTGAGTAGCGATGGGTTGAAGGATTGGAGATACGATGTTTGAGCTCTTGGTGATGGATTTGGAAGGCTTGCTATTGTTGGGAGCTGTATGTTGGTCTACTTGTATCTGTGGAGCCTGGATAAGCTCCTGAAACTCGTCTCGGGCATGCATAGAGCCTTTGCCGGTAAAGAGCCAGTGGATGTTGATGTTATCCTTGGAGAGAGCTTCCAGGAACTCAGATTCGGGATATCTCTCATTCTGTTTGTATCTGGATAGCGAGGCTCTGGATATTCCATACTTCTCAGCGAACTGGTAATCCTTGAGCCGGAGCTGCTTAATCACCAGGCTAAGGCGTTGTCCTATTGTGGGTTTATTCATCGTTGTCTCCATATAGCATCTTTACTATTGACCGTTTCCTTGTGGCTGCTTTTCTTGTTCCAGATGCCAGTCTGTGAATACGTGGATTGTCGTCAATACTTAAGTATATACTGTGACCAATGTGGATAATAAATATCTGCCGTGCAAGCATTAAGAAAGATAGTGATTTGTGCAGAAAGGACTTCCCAAGGTTCTGCGCTTGTGGTTGTTAGCACCCTACTAATACATAAGAGAGGTGTAGCATGACTACCAAGAAAACGAATCGGAACACGAGGCAATCGAAGGCTCGAAACGGGAGTGTCCAAGCGGGTACCCCTGTCCAAGTGGGGGGTGCAGTAATAGCTAATGCATTGATAACTATGGTGAGAGGACAAAATGTCCAAGCGCTTAGCCATGTTTTACAGCTTTGCAGGCAGAAATGTCCAAGCGGGTCACAGTTCTTGAAGGATTTGGACATGGACAATAAGGTCGATTACATCTGGCTACCCATCGACAGGGTGGCGATGCTGATGAACAAGAATCTAAAAACGATCAGGCGCATGGTGGCTTCGGGAAAGCTGATGGCGGTCAAGCATCAAATACCGACAAAGAATGGTGCCACGATTAAGACATTTATCCTAGCAACGGAAGAGACTGTCGTAGCTGAGTACGATAAGTTCAGAGACAGCCTACGCAAGCCGGACTTGTTCTTTGAAGAAGAGCTGCAACTGGGAGAGTTCAGCTTCCCCAGTGTGTTTCTGGTCTATTTTGATGATAGCAGTTTTATGGATGATTCTGCTGTTTTAGTAAAGGGAGGCTCCAATGTATCCATATAATGGCAGACCGACCGAGGAGTTTCTCCGGGACTATAACCGAAAGCTGATGGAACTGCAGGAACTGATTGAAAGCCAGGGTATGAACCTTCAACTCAAACCCGGTGGCAGATGCGTAGTAGTACCCAGTTCAAGTAAGAATACCGATTCCATAGACAAGAGCCACTTGATCAGCTACAGTCAGCAGTATAATGCCAATACAATAGACTCAGAAGATACCGAGACTACCGAAACAGTCTATGAGACCTATGAGGACTATCTGGACTTCGAACGTAAGCTCACTCTGATCCATGAAGCTAAAGACAACGATATCGTAATCGACTTCTCGGCTGAGTTCCTTGACCTTGCCCCCATTATCGAAGAGAAGCTGCTGTTCAAGGAAGAGGCTCAACTATATGGGAGATTCTGTCAGGAGGTCATCCGTATCTTGAATGGTGCTTCATCCAGGACTATAGCCTGGAAGCAAATCACCAAAGACTACAATAATAGTAAACTGGTAGCGGAACTGCGATACAAGAAAGGACCCCGCAAAGAACGGGCTCTGCGAGAATGGCTACGCAACTACTATGACAATAAGCTGGATATGTATGCTTTGCTGCATAAGAGTAAGGGACAATACAAAGACCGTAAGATCACCTATCAGGAACAACAGTATCTATTGCACCTGCTGCTTAATCCCAATCGGATCAAGATTGGCTCTGCCATCGTAAACCTCAAGCAGATGGCGAGAGTGGAAAGGCTGGAATCAGTTACGCATGAACGCACCTTGAGAAGATGGTGTGAGGAATGGAAAGCCTCTCATCCGGCAGAATGGCATCAAGCCCGGGATGGAAGTAAGTTCGTATCGGAGAGGATTATCAAGTCCATCCGCAGAGATGATAGCAGCCTGGAAGTGGGACAGGTCTGGGTGGCAGATGGGCATACCCTCTCCTTTGATATCCTTAATCCTCAGACCGGGAGAGCGCAACGCATGACCATGATCATGGTGATGGACTGGGCAAGCCGCTATCCGGTGGGAGCATCACTTGCCTTCACAGAAGATAGCCAGCATATCCTGACCGCCTTCCGCAATGGCTTTATCAACTGCTCACAGATCGCTGATAACAACTGCGGAACCAAGGCTGTGATCCCTGAGTATGTCTATCTGGATAATGGCAAAGCCTTCCGAGCTAAGCTGTTTCATGAACGCTGGGAAGAGCATGATCTGAATCAGGAACTGGGTGGCATCTTCCCCCGGCTCAATATCGGAGTGAGATTCGCAGAGAGCTACAATGCCAAAGCCAAGATCATTGAGCGGTTCTTCAAGACTTTCCAGGAGCAGTTTGAACGGTTCGTAACCACCTTCAGAGGTGCATCGATAGATGATAAGCCATCCACTCTAAGCCGTAACGAGAAGTGGGCAAAGAAGCTCTATACCGGTAAGCCTCCAACCATAGAAGAGACGATGCAGATGATCAACTATTATGTGCGCTACTTCTATGGCGAAACTCCGCATGGCTCACTGCAGAGAAGGACTCCCTATGAAGTATTCAGTGCTGCCAGAATAGCACCAGAGCGACAGGTTGAAATCTCCAAGCTAAACTTCCTAATGATGGCGATGGAGCGCAAGAACATCCGCAGTGAAGGCATCAGGTTGGATAAGAAGATCTACTGGCATCGGGAACTGGTCAACCATGTGGGTCAATCCTGTATCATCCGCTACGATTACAGCGATGCCCGATGGATAGTGGTCTATGATAAGAATGATGTGTTTATCTGCCAGGCAGCCCTGAGAAAGACACAGCATCCGTTTATCGAAGTCTCGATGGATAAGGCAGTCTCCCATAAAGAACTCAATAAGGAATACAAAGAAATCAAAGGTCTCAGGCGAGAGAAAGAACGCAGCACCAAAAAGTGGGTGGTAGATTCGAGCAAGGCAGTGGACTTAATACTAAAACCAGCCAATGCTGAGCTATCCACCCAGAATCATGAGATTGAAGACAAACGGAAGACATCGATCTTCGCCAGTCCTCCTATGCTGGAAGCTCCACCTAAGGATAGCGATGAGATCATTGAAGAGATGACCAGAAGAGCCATGATGAATCTACCGAAACACCCTGATATGTTGAGTCCTGAAGAGCGGGAGAAGCTGGACAATGAAGAGAAAGAGAGACTGGCAGAAATAGAGATTAATCGCATAATAGAAGAGGAGATCAAGGCTTCCTTTGATAGGATAGGACTCGATTATAATGATAGCAATAGTGAAACTCCCATATCTATGAAGATAGCCTTCAGTAAGACAGCAAGAGAGTATTACAAATCGCAACAAACAGCCTCGACTGATCAGAGTGAGATAACTGATAATCCGATCTCGACAACTACAGTAGAAGAGCAGAATCAATCCGATGCCAATCTCAACAAAACAGATTGCCAGAAGAGAGCATACAGAAACAAGATGATAAGGAGTCGGCACCATTCGCACATCTCTCCCGAAAAGAATACCTCAAACGTATCGGAATAATCAATTAGGAGGCAGCTATGAAACAGGGAAAACTAGTTCAAACTCAAAATGTAGTTGCTGCCGATAGATGCATTGAATACCTTCTAAATCGCCCCAAAATGGAGATGGTGGGACTGGGATTGCTGTATGGTAGGCCTGGACTGGGAAAGACCACTTATGCCAGCCGGATCGCTTTCAGTAAAGGCTATGTCTATCTCAGACTGGAAGCCACTACTACACCCAAGGCTTTTGCCTCAAAGTTGCTCTTAGCCTTATACAAGAGATTTGGCATGGGAGAGTACGTCCCCTACGGTACAGCCAATGACCTCTTTATGCTCTGCTTATCGATTCTGGAAGACCATCGTGATACGATAATAGTGGTTGATGAGATAGACTATGCCTTTCGGCATCCACAGCTCTTAGGTGCGATCAGGGATATCGTAGATGAGACTACAGCGATAGTGATCCTGGTCGGGATGCAGAATGCCAAAGATAAGCTCAACCAAATCAATGAGTATTACTTCGATAGATGCAACTTCTTCTATGAGTTCCAAGACCTGCCCAAGAAGGACATTGCACAACTGTGTAGCGAGGTTCTGGAAATCAAGTTCCATCCTGATATTGTCGAATATGTCCACCTCCACTCTTGCGGCAATGTCAGAAAAGCCATGAAACTAATCCGCTCTGTAGAAGAGATCGGTATCTACAAGAACCTTGAACTGGTCACCCAAGCCGATCTGGATAATTGAGGATAGTATGACGGACAAAGAACTGATCCTTAACTTCGTCAGTCAGTATGATCGGCCGTTTAATACTGATGTAATAGCCCAGTTGACCAATGTTAGCAGAGACGCAATAGAAAAGCTACTACCCGAACTGATCCAAGACCAGGCTATCAAACAGATAGAAGATAGTCCTCTTATATTCGTACGAGCCAATCGCTACCAAGCAAGGATCGGTTATCAGCATTACAAAGGCTGGACTTTCAGCATAGCAGATGCTCACAAGCTTTTAGACATCCTGGAGCAAGGCAGATACAAGTCCATCCGAGAGATTGCCCAAGCAGTATGTAAATCCAGACAGTGGGTCTATATCTATCTGGAGGCTCTGGCATCAATTGAAGTGGTTGATCTGAGGGGCTTCATATATGTGGTTATATCCCGCCAAAACGTGCCCAAAATCGGAAGAAAAGTCCAGAAAGGTATATTGGGTCAACTCAGGAGTTTGAATAGGATTGGTGGTTATAGATTGCTTGGTTAGTTAGCATGAATAAGCAAGCATGAGTGACACTCCATATGTGATAAACCTCGCTACGCTTCGAGCATAACCACTGTAATACCTTTTGGAAACAGGAGGCATTTTACTTCTCTTTTCTCGTATACTCCTTTGCCAATAATCACCATAATGGGCTCTTTGCATTCATAATTTGGATCTTTGGATATGCTAATCATTTGATCTAAATCAGTCTGACTAGGATAGACCATCTCGGTTGGATGGTAATGCCATTCTCCTACATAGTAGAGTCTTTCTCTCTTATTCCAAAGAGACTTTAATAATGTGCTTAGCCCCTTTGATCCCCTCCGGAAAGTACAGGGTTTACATAATGAGTCTTCTGGAGGTGGCAAGGCATCGATTACAAGTGCCTTTGTATTCTCATCAATATATTTACCGACTAGTATTCCGCCTGTTTCGATATCATGAGCACCCTCAATTAGCTCAACCATTTTTACTAAAACGCTTGATGACAGCTCCACCCTGAATACATCGTTTGCAGTTTTCCAGATCATTGTTTAGCCGTCACTTCTTTATAGCCAGTGCAAATATCAGATTCGATTAGTCTCTCAAAAACCATGAACTGTGAAAGTTGGCAATTATATGTAACCAACTTTTCTAAAAGCTTTACGCAAATCGACCCAGCGATAACTATGTCATCGTATCTTGCAGGGAATAGTGGAGACCAACAGCCTGCTCCTTCAATTGTTTCTCCATCCGATTGCCATTCAAGAGCCTCAATTTCTTTCCAAATTCTATAGGAATCTTCGAAACTGTCACCAGAAAAAGCGAATCCACTCTCAATGTATGCATATAATCTATCTGCTCGGTACCCTAAAGAATAAGAAGCAAAGTACTTTGGAATAGAGGATTTCGGTTTGCTAAGTAGCATAAGTACTTCATCAGAACCAGTGCAATCAACGACTAACCTATAGTCATTAATAACATCATAAAGATCTGTTAGATTCTCCGGTAACTTCGCAGCCAGGGTTTCAACAACTACCAGAGGATTAATTGCTTCAAGTTTGGCTTTTAACACTTCGGTTTTGTTTTTCCCAATATCATTTAAAGTTAGTGTGTGTCTGACAACATTCCCTGCTGAGAGTACGTCGTTATCAATAAGCAGTATAGATAGCAAGCCTTCTCTTACAAGTATCTCAGCGATAACAGACCCAAGAGCGCCAACACCGATCACTATTGTAGGCATCTCTCTTAGTTTTTCTGTTATCCTACCTCTTGCCAATAAACGGTCAGGATGCCAGTTTTCAATGTGCATGTAAGCGATCTCCCTCTGATTACTGAATGTTTCTCTTCGCTCCCTCATCCAAAATCCCAAGTCATTATTGCGGAACCCTCTTTCTGGTTTCTTTGTACTCGTTATATTAGGTAACCTGATGGCATCAAAGTGGATTTCACAGTTCGATTCACCTTTTATCTTGGGAATTGGATAACCTAAAAGTAGAATGCACGCTCCTTTATCTCTTACTCTGTTAGAAATCATTTGGAGAGTTTTATCGACATCAATCCCCTGTTGTTTGCCGATTGCTCTAATCTCCCCCCAATTACGAGGTGACTGCCAAGGAGGTAAAACAATTGGCCTTTCCCACAACCACCACAAACAAAGCAAATCAGTCTCTGTTCGATAATCAACGGTAGCTTTTGACCATTTGCTGATTACCTCCTTGTTCTTCCAATCTTTGAATTGTGAGATTATGCCACGAGTAGTAATACTCCTCAGCGATGATATCGTCGCTTTACCACTGCATTGATAATGGTTTTTCCAATTGATTAGTGAATCTTGACCCTCAATATATGCGAGTCGGAAGTCACTCAGATCTGAATCATGTTTGATGTAGGGTAGTTCAAAAGGTTCCTGACATCCAACCAAATCATCATTAACTGCTGCTTGAATCCAAGCGATGGTTCTTAGTATATACCATTTTAGTCTTGTTTCACTATTACCCACTGGGTCATTATGTTGAGATACTCTATCAAGACCGAATGGCTCTGTTAGACAAAGCTTACCCTCTGCCCACTTTTTGTCTGGTAGTTGGATGTTACTATCCTGATGATTGTGGGTAGATTTGATTCCTAGTACACTATCAGGGTAGCATTTAATGTCTCCAAATGGGTAGTTACTTGAAAGAATATACCACCATCGAGTAACTGCAGGTATAAACTCATTGCTTTCTTCTAATGCCAGATCAACACATAATTCCCAGTTTTCATCGTCATTGTTGCGGTTAAGCTCAATAAAGGATGCTACTTCGATATCTTGAGAAGAACGAACGGCAACTTTGATGTTCTCATGCAGTAGAGTAGAATCACTAAGCAAATCTACCACTCCCTGGATTTGCTGGTTTCTGAGGGGGTGTAAATCCTTTTGAGGTAACTTCAGGCGGTTTGGGGAATTTGCGCCCTAAGAGCTGTCTCCAAAGAGTGCAACTTTCGTTATAATCTATACAATCGAGTGCTTTCCTAGCTAAGATAGCTCCTTCTTTGACCTGTTCATAAAATTGATGAAAATCATCGTTGGTTATCTTCGCAAATACATCATGATCTGGGACTCCATAGTCTGGGAGCGATGGCTTAGTGTTACATAAATAGGTAACATAGAACTGATCTACAATGCTCTCAAGAGTTCTAACAATGCCTTGAGCAATCGATAAGACATCATCTGGGCAACATTCTCCAACAAGCCTTTCAAGCGGAAACCCCTTTGGCTTTGTTGGAGTCGAGTAATTCTCCAGTCTCCACCACTTAATAGCTTTAACTACATTAACAAAGTGGCCAGATGTTGTTAAATTTTTATCCCGAGTCCATTGCATTTGCTCAAGTGGATCAGTGTCGTCCCAGTATTGAAGGCTTACATCTGGAATCCTCAATGGAATGGTTTTCCATTCTGGTTGCAAAGCAGCTTCCTTGAGTACCTGGGCATCACTAATCTTATACCTATCAGCAAGATCAATCCATGACTCGTTAAGCTTCCAATCGAATGCTTCAACGATGTCCAAACTTGAGCTTACCGATGCTGACTTCAGAATGTCTATTTCAGCATTTAAGGGTGATGAGGTGATTACTAAATCCAAATCAACATAAGACAGTACAATGCCAATAGATCGATTCTGTATTTTCCACTTACCTTCATAGTATTTATCCAGAAATGGGGTAAACAGTTCAAGAGCTTGTTCAGGTGTATAGTCATCCTCATGAAGTTTTGTTACGACAACTATGTCCACATCAGCTCTTTTATCTCCTTTGGGGCGAACCGCAGTGTGTCTTCTATAACTTCCTTGTAAAAAGGTAGTTATCATTATTGGTCGTAAATCTTCATAATTCAGAAGACGTGATCTTAGGGTGTTATGCCCCTTTATGAGATCCTCTTTTTGACTCTGGGTGAGTCTGATCTCGCTTACAAAAGTTTCGAATTCTTTCTTCAGTTCCATGTTTTTCCTCCTAAACACTTAAAGGAAGTCTGATGCTTGGTGTATAACTTCCGTTTTTCTCATTAGTAAAATCAAATTCGTATAGCTGGATTGACCCCAAAGCCATGCCAATTCTCCCGAGTAAGAACATAAAACCATTTGGAGCGGCAATAAAGAGATGAATCGTAGAATTTGGATTTCCCTGCCTGAGTTGTCTTATCTTTTGCACAATGCTATCTGACAGATGAATAGCATGATCGGCGTTTTCAATGCAATTCTGACCATTACCCGACTTGCTATTGAAGCAATACATTGATTGAGCCTGAAGATCATTTTCGGATACGAACTTCTCAACATCAGACTTGATATCATGTGTTAAGGATACAGAGATAACAATATCAGTAGAGGATGATATGAACTTTGTATAGTTGATATCCCAGTCCCAATCTTCTTTCTTATCTCCTTTTGGTCTCCAAGATTGAGTTTCTATCCCCTTTTGTATTGGATGAATTCTGGCTCCTGAGGTTCTCGGCAACAAGTAACCAGCTAATAAGGCAATAGAACCATGACACTCAAGTAAAATGTGATGATCAGTTGCTCGGACTATGTTCAAAAAATCAGGGTGACTTAGGAACATTAACAACTTGCTCGAAATATCGATATTCCAATTTGCCCCATCATTTATATGTCTTCCCTCGAAATGCTCAGACAAACATATATGCGAGTCACATTCATCTTCAATTCTCTCGGCAAATCTGATGAAACTACGTATCCCTATGATAGGAACTTTAACAGCACAAGTTTGCCCATCCGTTATTAGTTTGTTCTCTATGCATACTTTCCTTAGTGATTCCCTTGTAAATCTTTTCGTTCCGTCCATGATGAATTTAAGAGCTAAGCTTGAGTATGTGTTTGCTGTCTGAAAATCATCTTGAACAACGAGTCCAGCATTTCGTAGGTTACTCATCACGAGTTCTTTGAAGTACTTTCTGCCAAAATGATTCATTTGGAACCTCAGTTTTTGTGCGAATGAAACAAAGCTATGCTCATCAATGTTTAAGTGTTTTCGCCATGATTCTCTGATTCTTCCAATTCGTTGCCCATTTCTCTGCCGAAAAAAACTAGTCGGCAGTGATCCATCAGAATCTCGTATTTCGCAAAATAGCGGATCATTTTGATCCCACTGCCAATTGGATACAAGGAATAGTCTAAAATGATTAATCCCCATACTTAGTATGCTTTCATGGGCATCGTAGAAATGTTTTAACAATGACTTCTGACAATTGATAAACTGCGGATTAATAATAGCCTCGCTACTATATCTGTTTCGGTTATCTACATGATATTTAACTTGAAAATAGTCTGCAGTGCTATTCCAACCACCCGCATCAACTCCGGAGGCATTGTAGTATACTATCAAATCATCTACACCATCCACCTCATCGCTTTCATAACATATCTCTTTAATATTATCTTTACTTAAAAGCGAAGCTGCATGATACCAGAAGAATAAACTCTGATACTCATCTCCCTCTAGTCGAGGAGCTACCACATTTGCCAAATAAACCTCCATTTCCACAGCATTGTAGTTAAACCACGAACACCTAGTTTAACCAATTTTATTCTTTATGGGATGCAAAATTAGCAGTCATATCACGCTATTTGCGTTGAAACTATAAACTGATGATTTTTCTTTTCTCACTCCATAGAGATAGTTTGTTTTGTCAAGAGGTGTTTTTTGCTTTGATAACTCTAATCATTTTGAATCACTGTCTTTTAGGATCAATAGCCATTGAGTAGGCAATACTGGGTCTTGACTAGCACAGTCATGTTTTTGATGCTATTAATCATTGACAGATATCCGCTAGCCTTTCTACTGGTTTTATTCCAATTTGATCCCATTTTGTATTGGTTCTGATGGGGTCTCCAGATACGATGGAATCTGGAAAGGAGTTTAATTATGGAAGACAGATGGCTTTCGGTTGACGAGATAAGCACTTATCTTGGGGTCACCAAGGAGACAGTATATAAATGGCTTAGCGAGAGAGATCTTCCGGCTCATAAAATTGGTAGGCTGTGGAAATTTAACAAGGAGGATGTAGATCTGTGGGTCAAAAAGCAAGCAAAAACAATCGGCAATCCCAAGAAGTGAACAACTACAGCTTCGGTTTCACTGCCGCAGCTCTGCTTTATCGTGATTCCGTTCTCCTGGCACAATTGTTTCTGGAACACAGGAACTGGGATCAGGTAAAGCAGGCGGTATTAAAAGACAACCTGCTTCAGATACGCACTATCGCTGCACAACAAAGAATCTATTCCGAAGCCTATACAAGGGTGAAGCAACTCTCTGAGGCTGCAATGGAAATCCTTGCCAATGGGAGCAGAGAAGAGCAGTGTCTGATCATCTGGTATGCAATCTGCAGCAAGTATGATTTTATTCGTGAATTTGCCCTGGAAGTCCTTGCTGAAAAGGTGAAGCGGCATGAGCTTGAGATAACTAAGGCAGATTTCAATTTATTTTTCAACACAAAGTCCGAGCTTCATGAGAAGCTGAGTAATATCTCTGAAGGCTCCCGAAAGAAACTGCAGACCAATCTCTTCAGAATGCTGTTAAGCTCTGGGATTACAGACGCAGACATGAAACTAAGGCTACTGATTGTAAGCTCAAGAGTGCGTGATCTGATTATCAGGGAAGGGATTCTATCGCCCGCTATCTTCCCATCAGTTGTAATGGGATATTGATATGGCAATAATAAATGAACTTCACGAACCCCATGTCCGTTTCGAGCACTTGCTCAAGCTCATGAGCAGCAGGAATTTTCTGGATATGACGGGCCCTTCCAACGATGTGCCCTATTATGTTTGTCCCTTCCGGGTAGAAGAATCTAGGGCAATGTATCAATACATCGAACAGCTAAAAAACGCTCTAAGCCTGAAGCAAATAAAGGTGTTGGACATCAACCTCTACCTACTAACAATAGAGCATTTAGAATCAAATACCTTGCTGAACGGGCTCTTCACCGATGAAGTAAAGACATCAAGAGAGGTATTCTTCAAGTCCATATCGGGATTGACGGATACGAAAGATTTTATCTGCCCGCTGATCATAGAAAAGATACATAATGATCGCCCCGACATCATTTTCATAACCGGAGTGGGAGAGGTGTATCCATACATTCGCTCTCACAAGATTTTATCAACTCTGGAAAGCAGATACACTGAGCGACCCTTGGTGC
>JAQUJJ010000169.1 GCA_028681035.1 Candidatus Cloacimonadota bacterium | reverse complement strand
CTTTTATCTGTTGCCTCGTACCACCGCACTGGAAAACGTGGAACTGCCATTGTTATACTGCAAGAAATGCGCTTTGCACCAACGCCATGAGAAAGCGATGCATGCTTTAACTGCCGTGGGGATTGCAGACCGTGCCAAGCATTTCCCCAATCAACTTTCAGGTGGACAACAGCAGCGTGTGGCGATTGCTCGCGCTATCGTCAACGATCCCGTATTTATCCTTGCCGATGAGCCTACCGGCAATCTGGATACCCGCACCAGTATAGAGGTGATGGCTGTTTTGCAGGAACTTCACAAGCAAGGTAAAACCATCGTTCTGGTAACTCACGAAAACGATATTGCCCAATACACAGATCGCTTTATTACATTCAGGGATGGTAGGATAATTAGTGACAAAGCCAACCCCAATCCACGTGTTGCTATAGAAGACCTAAAAAGCCTTCCCAAGCTTGATGAGGAGGACTAATGTCTATACTGGGAATCATTAGAATAGCGTTAAAATCACTTACCCGCAACAAAACCCGCACCTTCCTTACCATGCTTGGCATAATAATCGGTGTGGCAGCGGTTATCACCATGTTAGCCATAGGACAGGGAGCCAAGAAGATTGTGGAAGAACAAGTTAATTCCATGGGCACAAACGTAATCATGGTAACGGTAAACTTCACGCAATCCAGCAGCAACGTACGCCAAGCGGCGGGAAGCGGCAATCTGCTGGAAGTAGCCGACGTAGATGCAATCAGGGATAATGTGGATGGAGTGCTGTATGCCTCTCCTGTGTACAACACCTGGGGACAGCTTAAGTATGAGGGTAGCAATTGGCGGACAGGTGTTATGGGTGTGGATGCAGACTACTTTTTTATTCGAGACATGAAAACAAGCCAAGGTGCGCTTTTTTATCCCTCAGACGTGGAGACTGGTGCTAAAGTATGTGTAATTGGTAAAACTGTGGCAGATAACCTCTTTAGTGGGGTTGATCCGATAGATAAAATCATCCGTATCCGCAATATTCCCTTTACAGTTAAAGGTGTGCTGGTGGCAAAAGGACAGAGTGTGATGGGAATGGATCAGGACGACACGGTGATAGCTCCCTACACAACGGTGTATTCACGGCTGCTAGGAAGTCACTGGCGGAACATGATGGTTTTGGTATCGGCAGAAAGCAAAGATGCCATCCAAATCGTTCAGCAAGATATCTTAGACCTTTTACAGAGCAGACATAGAGGAACAAGCAGTGAACAATTTGCAGTACGTACGCAAACCGATCTAGCCGATACTGCCAATAGCGTTTCCAATACTTTAACCATTCTTTTGGCTTCGATAGCGGGAATCTCTCTATTGGTAGGCGGAATCGGGATTATGAACATCATGCTGGTATCTGTTACGGAGCGTATAAAAGAGATTGGGATACGCATGGCTGTGGGAGCAGGCAAACGTGATGTGCTACTTCAGTTCATCATCGAGGCTGTTGCCATCAGCATATTAGGCGGTTTAATCGGTATCTTGCTGGGCTTTGGAGCTGCTAAGGTAGTGGGTGATATCATGAAATGGAGCATCGCCGTAACCCCATGGTCAGTAATCCTCTCGGTAAGTTTCTCTATGGCGATTGGGATATTCTTTGGTTGGTATCCTGCCTCCAAGGCTGCCAATCTGAACCTTATCGATGCGCTAAGATATGAATAATTAGTCTTCAGGATTGCTTTTTTTGTGGACAAACTATCCTATTGCTATTTCCTTGTTCCAATCCACATTTAAAAGGAATAATCTATGAATAGCGACGCGGATAGTCCGCTTATTAAAATACGTAATATTGGCATAATGGCGCACATTGACGCCGGTAAAACTACGACTACTGAACGGATTCTGTTCTATACAGGCTTTCTTCATAAAACGGGGGAAGTGCATGATGGCAATGCTTTTACCGACTGGATGGAACAAGAACGTGAAAGAGGCATAACCATCACTGCTGCCACAGTTACCTGCCTTTGGAATAACTTCCAGATAAATATCATAGATACTCCCGGACATGTAGATTTTACTGCCGAAGTAGAGCGTTCACTGCGTGTGCTCGATGGCGCAGTTGGTGTTTTTTGCGCGGTTGGCGGGGTTGAACCTCAGTCCGAAACAGTTTGGCACCAAGCCGAAAGATATAAAGTTCCGCGGATGGTTTATGTAAACAAAATGGATAGGGTAGGCGCAGATTATGACCGTGTAATCCAGATGATTCACGAACGCTTAACTCCCTTTGCGCATCCTATAAACATACCCATTGGCAAGGAAGATAACTTTGAAGGTGTGATAGACCTTATTACAATGCAGGCTTGGCGTTTCGACCCCCTTGTTTTGCGAAGTGATGTTCAGCTATCCCCAATCCCTGAAAACCTGCTACCTGAAGCGAAAAAGATGCGGGAAAGCCTGCTGGAAGCGGTAAGTGAATTTAGTGATGAGCTGATGATGCTGTTTTTGGAAGGTGAGGATATTCCTGAAAACCTGCTTAAAGAAGCAATCCGTATTGGAACTATAAGTAATCGCTTTATACCAGTGCTTTGTGGCAGTTCCCTTAAAAACAAAGGACTGCAATTATTACTGAATGGGGTGTGCGACTTTTTGCCTTCACCTCTGGATATCGGGGCAACCCACGGCTTTGATCCTCAAACGCATGAACTAAGAGACATAGAACCCAATATCAACGATCCTTTCGTGGCAATGGCTTTTAAAGTGCAGATAGATAAATACATCGGTAAGCTGGTTTATATCAGAGTATATTCCGGAACCATTAAGAAAGGCACTTCCTTTGTGAACCAGACCAATGGTAAAAAGGAACGTGTTTCGCGCATGCTGCAGATGATGAGCAATCGCAAGAACGATTTGGATAACTTGCACGCAGGAGATATCGGTGCTATCGTGGGAGCCAAGTATCTTTCCACTGGCGATACAATAACCGATGGCAATATAGATATCTTACTCTCTAAGATGCACTTTCCTGATTCTGTTATATCCATTGCTATAGAACCTAAAACAAAGGCAGACCAAGAGAACTTGGGCTTGGCACTATCTCGCTTGGAAGAAGAAGACCCCACCTTCCGAGTTCATATAGATAAAGACAGCGGGCAAACACTCATCTCAGGCATGGGCGAGCTGCATCTGGAGATTATTGTAGATAGGCTTCGGCGTGAGTTTGGAGTGGCAGCAAACGTTGGCAATCCGCAGGTTTCATACAAAGAAACTATCACTTGTCCGGTTACTTGTTCGGAAACATTTGTGCGAGATATGAATGGTAAGGGGAGTTACGCAGCGGTTAAATTCCGTATTAGCCCGATGGCTTTGAAAGACCTCCCGAACGATAACAAGAACCTCTTTGTAAACAGAATTACTATTGATCAGATACCTCGAGAATTCCATAAAGCCATTGAAGAAGCTGCTATGAATTCGCTGAATGACGGTCCCCTTATCAGCGGGAATGTGGAACGGGTTAAAGTAGAACTGATTGGCGGAGACTATAACCCTGTGGATTCCAATGAACTAGCCTTTAGAATAGCTTCCGGTATGGCGATTAGCAAAGGTTTGCGAGAGGCAGCTCCTGTAATTATGGAGCCGGTGATGTTGTTAACCGTGATTAGTCCGGATGATTTTGTGGGCGACATAATAAGTGATGTTAACTCCAAACGCGGCAGAATAGATGTTATGCGTAGGCATAGCGAATATCAGCAAGAAATAGTTGCAGAAGTTCCCTTGTCAGAACTCTTTGGGTATTCCACTCGGATACGTTCTATCAGCCAAGGCAGAGCAATATATACTCTGGAGTTTAAGAAGTATGAGATAACTCCGGTGAATGTTCAAAGTGTAATTTTGAAGCGTATTAGAGGTTACTCAGAATAATTGCTTGACAAGTAAAGGTTTTTTGCAAATCTTGAAACGAGAATACATTCAGCATAAGGAGACACAGATGAATATTGAGCTTGCAATCAATGGTAATATTGCCAGCATGAAGATTGAGGGCATCCTGAACAGCGAAAATGCTCATGTCCTCCAAGAAAAGTTAGCCGAAGTGATGGCTGCAAAAGTGAATCTATTGGAGCTTGATCTCTTCGACTGCCGAAATATCAGTTCCACTGGTATCGGCAAGATTTTGTTGTTTTACAAAGACTTTATCTCCACAGGTGGGGAAATTGAGGTTATCCGTAGCTCGAATAGTGTGTATGAGCTGTTTTCTATGCTAAAACTAAACCAACTTTTCACCGTGAATCTGGGGTAAATGAAAAAAGCCCACATTTTGGTTGTGGACGATAGCATTGCTATCGCAAACAGCCTGTGTGCCATCCTGAAAGTAAGTGGCTTTGAGGTGGATTCTGCCTTCAATGGCAGCGATGCTTTGCGTAAAATACATAGTGCAGATTTTGATGTGGTGATTTGCGATATTGAAATGCCGGGCATTACTGGCTTGGACTTATTAGGCAAGGTACGCAGGGATTTCGACAGAGAGCTGGATGTTATCCTTATGACAGGATATCTGGATCACGATTATTTCATTGAGGCAATCCGTTTGGGTGCGTCGGATTTCATCCGCAAGCCGGTGGATACCAAGCAGATTGTTAGATCCATTCATAGCTTACTGGAAAAGAAACAATCTCGCAATGACTATACAGACTTTTACCAAAACACCGAGCATGCAGACTTTCACTTTGTTCTAGATCCCAAACAGTTTTCTAAGTTTGCAATTTCAAAAGTGTTCAATTCTTTTCTTCGGCAGAGCTTTCAGCTTAACCATAATCTGCTGAATGAATTGCTTATATGTGTGGATGAGATGGTGTATAATGCCTTTATTCATGGCACACTGGGCTTATCCATATTAGAGCGTACACTGGAGCACACCGCTTTGCAAAAGTTAATTGAAGAACGCTTAAAAGAACCTGGAATTGCGGGAAAGCGGCTTCGTTTCTCTTTTTGTATAGATCATGTTAGCAATGTGATCCGGATTTCTGTGGAAGATGATGGCAATGGTTTTGATCACGTGAACTGGCTTAAAAGGGTAGCGGTGGAGCCAAAACTAAACTTAGACGAGCACGGGCGTGGGATATCCATGCTCTACCACCTTGCTGATAAACTGGAATTTTCACAAGATGGGCGCAAGGTTACGGTTAGTAAAAACATTTCCAATAGTGAATAAGCATGACCTTGGGTTATGTTATCAGGCGGTTAAAGGCTCTAGCAGAAACTTTAGATCTCTTGGAATGCGATGTCATGTATGTTAGCGAAGCAATTCTGGGCTTATCCAAAGCAGAGATGATACTACAGCCAGATTACCCTATAGCAGATAATGACTTAGATAGTATCCTCTCCGCAGTTAAACGTCTCACCGCTAACGAACCTCCTCAATATATTACCGGGAAAGCTCCGTTTTTTAATCTGGAGCTTAGTGTAGCCCCCGGTGTCCTTATTCCTCGCCCGGAAACTGAAGGCTTGGTGGAATTGGTACTACAGAGGCTTGAAACTGCAAATAGGGTGCTTGATATCGGCACCGGCAGCGGAGCAATCGCCATTGCTATAAAATCGCTACACCCCGCTTTGGTTGTGGATGCCATCGATGTAAGCCATATGGCTTTGAAGGTAGCCAAGCTGAATGCCGCAGCCAGCAAGACAGAAGTTAACTTTTATCTGGGCAATGTTTTCCCAGAAAACCAGCAACTCTATGATGTTATTGTTTCCAATCCACCTTATATTTCGGCTGCGGGAATGAAAAAGCTTGGTGCCAGAGTGAAGCATTTTGAACCTTGGGAAGCTCTATTTGGCGGGGAAGATGGCTTGGTTATTTACCGTATCTTGCTCGCAGAGGGTGCAAAACATCTTAACCCTTCCGGATTTATGGCTTTAGAGCATGGAGCTACGCAGCGTGCAGCAATCATAGAGATAGCAAAACAGTCTGGCTGGGGCAAGATAGAGGCTTTTGAAGACCTACAAGGAAGAGATAGGTATTTACTGATGTATCTCCAAATAAAAGAATGAATAACACAACAAGGATAGATAAATGGAACGTTTTGTAATCGAAGGTAACCGCAACCTGTGCGGAACAGTAAGCATTAGTGGCGCAAAGAACGCAATACTACCGGTGATGGCAGCATGTCTGTTGGCACCCGGCAAATCCGTGCTGCGCAATGTCCCCAATTTGAATGATTTGAAAGCAATGGCTCATTTGCTAAGGGTTATCGGAGCACGCGTAGATTACGGCAAAGGCAGTATGAGTATTGATTCCAAAGACGTATGCTACAGCGAAGCTCCCTACGAACTGGTAAGTAAGATGAGAGCTTCCATCTATGTGCTGGGTCCATTGTTAGCTCGTTTGGGGGAAGCCCGTGTTTCATTTCCCGGTGGGTGCGCCATCGGAACTCGCCCGGTAGATTTGCATCTGAAGGCTATGGAAGCACTTGGCGCAGAAATTACCATTGAGCACGGATATATCAATGCCAAAGCTAAACAACTAATAGGGGCAGATATTTACTTCGAAAAGTCCAGTGTAGGTGCCACCATCAATACTTTGATGGCTGCGGTATTAGCCAAGGGGGAAACCCGCATGTTCAACGCTGCGATGGAGCCGGAAGTGGATTCCACCATTGACTTATTAAACAAAATGGGAGCCAAAATCTCAGGAAAGGCAAGCACTACCCTTACCATCAACGGTGTAGATGAACTCTTCCCCGTAGAAATGACCATGATCCCGGATCGCATTGAAGCAGGAACCTTCCTTGTGGCAG
>JAQUJJ010000168.1 GCA_028681035.1 Candidatus Cloacimonadota bacterium | reverse complement strand
AATCGTCAATGAAACCGGGAGTAACGCCAATATCATCATGGGCCTGATCATTGAAGAAAGCATGGCCGGCAAAGTCTCCGTCACCCTCATCGCTACTGGCTTAGATAAGGAAAGAAATGAACGCCCGGATAATATCCTGGATTTCCCCAAATTTAGCCCCAGCAAAAGTGTGGAACAACCGGCACAGACCACAAATCCCAACGATGAAATAAGTAACATCCTCAAAACTCTGGGGATCAATTCCCAATCCAACGAGGAGAAACCAAATAGCGGAAACGCCGATGATCCCACCCGCATCAAACCAATGCGTACGGATGTACCCAGTTTCCTGAAAGCCCTGGATTAAACTAAATAGTCTTTTACCAACCAAAAACAGCGGTTTGCAGCTAATGCATACCGCTATCTGATCAGAGAATCCGGTACCCCCCTGCTGGATTCTCTTTTCGTAGGGGCCTTGGGCTGAACGCCCAAAACAACCCGCCAGAACATGTAGGGGCGTTGGGCTGAACGCCCAAAACAACCCACCAGAACATGTAGGGGCGTTGGGCTGAACGCACAAAACAACCCGCCAGAACATGTAGGGGCGCTGGGCTGAACGCCCAAAAACACAGAGTTCCCCGCACCGCAAGACGCACTGTTAGGACCATGGGCATAAGGCCCCCCCTCTTGATCACTATACGGAGATTGGGGCTTTCGCCCAAAGCCCCTACTTGTGCCCTTATATTTGCTTCAGACTGAAGGCACTACCAGAACGTGGCCACTCAAGGGCTGGCATCACTATTGCTTCAAATGAGGCCCTTAATATTCAAATATTTGGCGCGGTAATTGCATCACAATAATGTATTATATCCTGAAAGGAGGATTAAGTGAAACACATTGTTTTATCAATTCTGCTCATAGTAGCAATTCTTTTGGTTTCCGCGCAGGAAATACCCCTGCGCAAAGCTTGGCAAGTGGATTGGAAAGGTAGCCAGGTGCGCACCGCAGACAACTCTGTGATCGTCCTCTGGGAAGATACCGATGCCGGGGATACGGACATCTATGCACAAAAGCTCAATGCCGCAGGAGATGCGCAGTGGCCAGAGCCTATCATTCTTGCCGGCGGCCCTGGAGTGCAGGAGATCATTGCCGTCGAAAGCACTTCCGACCACAATTTTGTAATGCTCTATCATGTTACCGGTCATGAATTCGAGCCTGGCTTGTGGATCCAGAAATTCACTTCCCAGGGTCAGCTCTTATGGGGTGAGAGCGGAGTGAATATCTCCAGCAGTCTCTACAGCCCTCGTCTGGTCGCCAACCAGGTTGGAGGTGTGTTCATAGTCTATGCAGATTACAGCCAATCTCGAAAAATAATAGGCTACAATCTGGATAGCTCCGGCAATCTGCTCTGGCCTGCCGCAGGGCTGGTGCTTGCCACCCATGACGCCCCCATGGACCTCGATGACGTGATTAGCGATGGTGAAGGCGGGATCATCCTCAATGTAAATAAGCGGATCGGAGGCGATCATGTCACCCAGCTCACCCGCTATTCTCCTTTAGGGACCGTAATCGGCAACAATCCTCTGCTGCCACCGGCAGCATTTCCTGGCTTCCGTTACTCGATCCTGCCGGACGCTTCTGGCAATTTTGTACTGTGGAATGTGAGTTACCCACCCGCTGCCAGCCTCGTGCTACACCGCATGGATAACCTGGGCAATCTCCTGATGACCTCCCCTCAGGTCAGCAGTATTGACTTTTCGAACAACTATTTCAACCGGCCCGAGATGCGAGCTTTGGCAGATGGCGGCTTGATGCTCAGCTATGAGCTTCATTCAGCAGAGGACAGCAAGCTGATGCTGGCGCGGTTTGACAGCAGCTACGATTTTGTCTGGGATTTTCCCGGAGTGCAGATCGCCAGCTCCGAGAACCCTTTCTGGCGCGAGCTGAGGCTATCTGTAAGCGATGCCGGTGGAGCCTGGCTTTCCTGGGTACAGCGCGATGAAGAATACGGACCCCGAGAGCTCCGGGCACAATATGTCACTCCCGCCGGGGTGCCTGCCTGGGGCAATAACGGAATAGTGCTCCGTGAGTCTTGCACAGAAATAGGGCGGCCGGTCCCGCTCACCATCTCCGAACAGGGGATGTTCCTCTGGTGTGACCAGGTAGATACACAGATAGCGGTGCGACGTCAGATTGTGAGTACAGCCGGAATACCTATTCTGACCGCCGGTGGTGCAGCCATGGTCAGCCGTTTGACCGGCATCGCCAGTTTGATGACTGTGGCTGCCACAGGAGATAAATATCTGGTGTTTTGGTCAGACAGACGTAGAGATTGGAACAATATCTATTACCAGCTCTGCGATGCAGAGATGAATCCCTTGCTGGAGCCGGAAGGAAGACCTTTGTATCCTCCGCTGAACAGTCATTTTGAAGGCGGCCAGGTGCTGGCCCTGCCGGATGGCAGCGTTGCGATTTATTATCGTCCCTACGGTGAAGAACAGCTACCGCCATATCTGCAAATGATCGATAGCTCGGGCAATCTGATCTATCCGGGTCTGGGCATCGAGGTGTCTGGGAATACGAATTTCTCGAATAGTGCCCAAATGAGCAGCAGTGGCAATGATATTTATATCGTCTGGCATTTTAGCAGATACGCTCTGAAAGGACAGCGGATCTCCAATGGCCAAGTGATGTGGGGTCCAAATGGGAAGGTACTGCTCAATCACCCGGAGAGCATCAACGGAACCGTGATACAGCTAAGGGACCGCTACATTATCTTCACCACCGATAGCCCCGATCCGAATCACATCAAATGCTACGCGCTGAAGATCGATGCCAATGGCGATCCGGAAACGGGTTGGCCAGCTCAGGGACTTGAGGTAATTGCCGATACCGGAGCAACCCACCTTTATATCACATATACCGCTCTGTTGGGCGATGATCTGGTGGTCTTCAGCTATTCCACTCCCCCATATTCAGCCTGGGTACAAAGGATAAGTGCTGAAGGAACCAGGCTGTGGACAGATGCTGGCATCACGCTTCCGTCATCCAATATCAGGAGCGTGATAGAAGGCGAAGCTCTCACCCTGCTCTATCAGGGAGGCCCGGAAGGCTCTCAATTGCTTTTACAGAAAATTGACGGCGATGGCAATCTGCTTTATGGGAACGATGGTTATCTGATAGCCCAGAATTTGCGCATTAGTTATGATGCCAAACTCTTAAAGTTTGCCAACGGGAGCCTGGCCAGTACCTGGAGTAGTTATGGCATGACCCCCTATGGTTACCGGGATCTGTATCTCAGATATATCAGCCCTCAGGGAATGCCTTTAGGCGATGGTCCGGTGCTGCTCTGCAGTGCCTGGCTGGAACAGTCGGATGTCAGCACAGCTGTCATCGGCAATTCCGCCCTGGTGGCCTGGAATGATGGCAGATTCGGTATCCTGGATAGCGAAGACTACATCAACTCTGTGTATGCTACACGGATCGAGGCCGGTCCCACCGGTACTTCCGATCTGGTCTTGCCTGCGCCTACAGCAGCTATTTTAAGGCAAAACTATCCCAATCCCTTCAATCCTGAAACCAGCCTTGCTTTCCAGCTCCCCGGCAGTGGTTCCATTAGCCTGGGCGTGTATAATATGAAAGGACAGTTAGTCAGGACTCTTTATGCCAATCAGCTTTCAATGGCCGGAGATCACACGGTGGTCTGGGATGGTCGTGATGCTGGGGGACGTGAAGTGGGCAGTGGCATTTATCTCTACCGCCTTGTCTTTGCGGATCAAACAGTCACGCGCAAGATGCTCTTGGCCAAATAGGATCATATGACTAAAGGATGCTTGAGCGCCTTTCTGTAGAAGGGAATCTCTGAAGCGTCGTCAAAATGAGAGTATGGGCACGATTAGATGATCGTGCCCATACTTATTTGGTATCTGGCTATTCTTGACAGCCTGCTTCTTAGGCAAAGCCCGATTTATATGCCAGCAAACAAGTGACCTGTACGTAGATAAATACAGATCGTCAAGGAAGAAAAGGAATTTGGGATTGACAGAGAGATAATCCATTTATATGATGGTATAAGTGTAGAATCTTCAAAGAAGATTATGTTTTCACAGAGGAAATCCACATACAGCTCGTTTTGTCCTCAGTGTATTCAGCCCTTGTATTTGATCACATTTAAAGGACAAGTGAGTTTGCCTTGTATATCAGGTGGAATTATGAAACAGGATGCCTTGCCCATTAGGATACAGCAGGATGAAGATATTGCAGGGAGCATTACTGATTTGGCTCGGGGTAGCTTCAAAAAACCTGAACGTATCAAAAGACTCAGTAAACGAAACCATGTGCAGATGGTAATTGCAAAAACAATCAATATGCCGAATCACGTAATATCACTGCTAACTTGCAGATACCAAAGCAGATGGAGACTGCACTCTGGCCTTACGAAAGAATTATTTCTCTGCTAAACGAAATAACCGCTAATATAGAACCCCCATTTTCGTCATTTTGACACTATATATATAGAGACTAATTTCAAGGAGTATCAAATGAAGAAATCGCGCTTGCCCTCTTGCTGGTGCTTTTAGTATTAAACATGCTGTTTGCAGCTATGGATTACGCGTTAGTTGATCCGCTTTCGCTTCCAAGATTTAGTGGATCACTCAGAAAGCCAGAGGATTTAGGTTTTGCGCTTGAACGCGACGAGAAGCTGCTTTGCTTCGCGGGTTCCGCAAGATTTCATCCGCTTTTACAAGGTAATTGTTTGAAGAAGAACTTGACAGAAATGTATGGCATGATAGACAGTGTAATACGTCATATGATCTTAGATAGAGTGAAAGAGCTAATGATTTCTCATGTTCTCAAAGAACAGGAGAACACAGTTGGAATTTACACCAACCTTTGAGACGTCACTAGCTGCACGCGATGCTGATAAAGCAATAAAAAAGGAGTACCGATGAACAAAAAGCAAACTTACCTGCTGCTGATATTGTTTATGGCAGCAAAGCTAATCGCTATCAACCAGATGGATTTGATGATGACCTTAACCGGTGAATACATAGGCTGTGAGTATGGCACCTCTATAGTCAGTATGGATTTTAACGGAGATGGCTACGATGATCTGATCGTAAAATCAGCTCTTTGGCACCCTACCAACCAAACAGGTAATTACTATGAGATGTATGGCAAGGTATATTTTTACTGGGGAGGCCCGAGCTTTGATGAGCTGCCCGATTTTGTTTTAGAAGGCCAATACCCCCATCACTTTGCCGGCTACACCTATTCGTCAAGAGAAAACCCCATGATCAACGCAGGTGACATGAACGGCGATGGGATTGATGATTTGGTAATACCTCAACGGCTTGCGGATGGCACCAGATGCGTAGCTGTCTATTTTGGTAGAGCAATTCCGCAATCAAGCCCTGATATAGAATTGCATTATCCTTATCCTGATACAGACAAAATATTCGTTTATCCCCTTGGCGATGTAAATGGTGACGGAAAGGGCGATGTATCTCTAACGATACATACTGGCTATACATTGAGCTATGTGGGTTTGAATCTGATCTGGACAGATGTCTATGGCAGCCCCGTTCTTTTTAGGACAAGTGCTGCAGCCTTGAATTTGTGCGGAGTTGGTGATGTGAATGGAGATGGGTTTGCAGATCTGGTGCATTACGACCAAGTTGGCAACAACTACAGCTTTTCATTCTATTATGGCGATGAAAGCTGCAGTATGGCAGATAGCCTACTGATTGGTACTACATCAGTAGCTGTTGACATGTATTCAAGCCCAATAGGTGATGTGAATGGAGATGGAGTATCGGATTTTGTATCATGGAGTAAAAGAATATGGTTGGGAAATAGTGTGATCGATAGTAACTTTGATATCATTATTGATAGGGAGCCTTGGTTAAGCTTTTCCTATGGCATGTGGCCTTCTATAATACACGGAGATTTTAATGGCGATGGCTTAGAAGATTTTGCTGCATCCGACAACCGTTATGCAGGTAATTCCGGACAGGCAGGGATATGGCTGGGCAAACAGGATATGAATGGCACCCGCGATCTTTCGATAGACCCTCCCTATAGTTACCGTTTCCGCAACTTTGGCTGGAGCAAGGCTGCCGGAGATTTTAATGGCGATGGCTATTGCGATCTAGCGTTCAGTGCTCCTATTTGGACTCAAGGTCATACTTGGAACACCGCCGGTAAAATATTCATCTATGCCGGCAATGCAGATCTAACCGATACGACGGTGGCCAATGAGGATGATGTACTGCCCCCTGCGCGGGTAGAAGACTGGCGCATAGATTTGTATCCCAATCCTCCTCCAAAGGATAGCCCACATATTCAGGTGCTCTTCTCGGGAGAGGCCTACAGCAAAGCGCACGGCGAGATCACTGTGCAGCTATACAACCTTAAAGGACAAAGACTTGAACAACAAACCTTATGCGTAAGCACCTTGCAAGCAGGCAAGCTGGAATTGAAGCTCAATAACTATCCGGCCAGTGTATATATCGTCTGCATCAAAACTAAAGGAAGCATCAAATACAGCAAAAGATTCTGTAAGATCTAGAGCTGCACGAGATGCTGATAAAGCAATAAAAAAGGAGTATCCGATGAACAAAATGCAAACTTATCTGCTGCTGATATTGTTTATGGCAGCAAAACTAATCGCTATCAACCAGATGGATTTGATGATGACCTTAACCGGTGAATACATAGGCTGTGAGTATGGTACCTCTATAGTCAGTATGGATTTTAACGGAGATGGCTACGATGATCTGATCGTAAAAT
>JAQUJJ010000038.1 GCA_028681035.1 Candidatus Cloacimonadota bacterium | reverse complement strand
ATACGTTAGCGGATTAGGGAATTGGATAGTGCTGGACATCAGCGATCCCCACAACATCAGCATCATTGGGACTGTGCCGGACACGGAAAATTGCTATATTCCCGCCTTTGGTAACGGAGCTATCTATGGCGTTTATGGCGGGAGAAACCTGAAAATATACACTCCCGACAACAACGGGATCCTCACGGTAAGCTCATCCTACACTGTTTGGAGCAGCGATTACATAAGCCAGGTTAGATGCGGGGAAGGGTTTGTGGTATTGACCCATGTAGAGAGCCCACAGGGGCAGACAGACACATCGTACTATTATACTTTTCTGGGTGTTACCAACCCCGTTGCACCTACCGTTCTGCGCCAAGGCACGTATAATGGCGGCAGTATCGCCTTGAGTGGGAATAGATTCTTTATGACTTACAGTTATAAACTCTCGATTTATCAAACGACCCCCGGAGGCACTGGAATGGTCTTCACCGGCATGTATTCCCAGGGTCAGTTAAGGAAAATAGCCTTGAACGACACACATGCGTTTGTGGCAGATAACAGAGGCAATGTAAAGGTTTATGATGATCTGCTGCAACTTTATCCCAACGAAATATCTGAGGTTTGGGTAAATGGACTGAGTGACATCGCTATAACGGATGACCTGCTCTTTGCCACCGCAACTTATTTGAACGCAGATGGATTTCCGCAAGGACCCAAGCTGCGAGTGTTTGATATCAGCAATCCTGCTTCCCTGATCCAAAAATATGTTTATACCTTTGAATCTGGCACATACAACAGTATGTCCATCGATGGGCAGACCGCATGTTTTGCCGTGAATGGTAAGCTCATAATCGGAGATATTTCCTCTCCCGATTCCTTCACACAGTTATCCGTAATCAACGACCAAAATATTAGTTATGTGAAGCTTTCCGGCACACATGCTTTTTGCATCGGATACTTCAACGGTAGTCCCCAACTTGCAATCTACGACATCAGCGACCCCACTGATCCACAAATGCTATCTGCCTTAAACATGCCCGGACCTGTCCTTGCTATGGGTATCCGTGGCTCTTATGCCTACCTTGGAGGGGAGTATTCAAATATCACCACGGTAAATATCAGTAACCCCGCAAACCCCATCATAATAGGTTCCCAGGCGTTTGCACCAACCGTTTATAACATAGAGCCAGGTACCGGATATATCGCAGTCCACTCCTCCGGCGGCTTGCGGATATTCAACACAGAAGACAATGCAAATTTGGAGCTTGTTGGCAGCTATGATATGAATTCTCCCATGCGCAGCATGGCAATACTGGGCAATCATGCGTTTGTGGCTCAAAACTCCTGCCTGGGAGTTTACGACTTCAGTGCCGCACTTGCACTTTGCAGCGAGACGCCTCAGGAATCTGTTCCAGAATTGTTAAGGATTTCTGTGCAGCCTAATCCTTTCAACACAAGTACTGCGATAGTACTTAAGCTTCCTCGCCAATCATATGCGCAGTCAAGCATCTATAACATCAAAGGGCAGAAAGTGTACCAGATAACAGAGCGTTCGTTGCCTTCCGGAGTGAACACTTTATATTGGGATGGACGCAGCGAGAACGGCAAAGTTTTGCCGAACGGTATTTACTTACTACGCGTGAGTGTGAAAGGAAAACACTTCGTTAGCAGACTTACCCTGCTCAAATAACATGCCTTGGCGTTAAATTGCGTGGGGTTAAGGTGCAAAATCATTCACCCCACTAACCATGGTAACCAGTACTGCGTTTATCTCTCTGGATGCTATTTATGGAGCTTGCCATGTTTGGTAACAAAGGTAAAGGCAACAGTCAAGTTCAATATTTAGAAGTCCAACCCATCTTGATGCTTAGAGAAAGAATGAAACAAGGAAGGATGGCTTGAACTCCAAATGCTTGACACCCACTGCGTATCTGTAGGATTGACTCTATAGGATATTTACAATAGGAGTTTTTGTGAAGATAGTACAGTTAGTTGGAGCCAGACCGCAGTTCGTGAAACTTGCCCCCTTATCCAAAGTGTTTAGGAGAGACCATCAGGAGATTATTATCCATAGTGGGCAGCATTATGATGTCCAGATGAATGAAGTGTTTTTTAGGGATATGGAGATACCGAATCCAGATTACAACCTGAGTGTTGGGTCTGGAAGTCAGGGAGTGCAGACTGCTGAGATATTAGCCGCAATAGAGCCTATCCTGATACAAGAAAAGCCGGATTGGGTGATTGTATATGGAGATACCAATACCACTCTTGCAGGTGCCTTAGCGGCGGCTAAACTGGGCATAAAGACCGCACATGTGGAAGCATGCCTGCGTAGCTTCAATAAAACCATGCCGGAAGAGATAAACAGGATTGTTACAGATCACATCAGCGATTTGCTGCTGGCACCCACCAAAACGGCTGTGATGAATGCAGAGCGAGAAGGGTTAAGTGAAAAATGCCGTCTGGTTGGGGATATCATGGTGGATAGCCTGAAGTTTGGCATAGCCAAGGCACACCGTGAATCCAAGGTATTAGATGAGCTAAACCTGAGAGGTGAAAGCTACTCGCTGTTAACGCTGCATCGCCCTTACAATGTGGATAATGCCGCTAATCTATATCACATACTTAGCAATTTGAATAACTTGAGCCGCAAGATAATCTTCCCCGTTCATCCTCGTACCAATAATATCCTAAAGCAGATGGAAACAGATAAGTTTTCCAATATCGTTTATGTAGCTCCACAAGCATATCTGGATTTTCTGTACCTTATGGAAAATGCCGATATGATACTAAGCGATTCGGGGGGAATACAAAAAGAGGCATACATCTTAAGAAAGCCCTGCGTAACCTTGCGCTATGAAACAGAATGGGTGGAGACTGTGGAAAGCGGATGGAACCTGCTATTACCTACAAACTCCAGCGACTTCCCTGAAGCGATAAGAGGCTTTTGCCCGCCCAGCGAACACCCCAGCATCTTTGGAGAAAACGTAGCAGAAAGAATAGCAGAGGAAATCCTTAAAGCCTAAGATGCTTCCAGATATTCGTCCTCATGTTGGTACTTCCACTTTAGCAGAAGCCTGTCAAGAAGAGCCACAATGCCAAAGAGCAGCATACTTAGCAGCACGATAACAACAATGGCTGCAAAGACATGCGCAGTTTGGTAAGCCTTTGTGGCACGAGTCATGTATATCCCCAATCCGGAACTTCCGCCTAACCATTCCCCGATTACAGCACCCATAACGCTATAGGTAGCTGCAAGTTTTAAACCCGTGAAGAAATTTGGCAAGGCAGAGGGAATCTTGAGCAACAGGAATATCTTGCCGGGGCTTGCACCCATGGAAGTAAGTAAGCGGATTTGTTCTACTGAAACGCTACGAAAGCCATCGTAAAGCCCCAAAGCTATGGGAAAGAAACACATTAACAGTACCGCAAAAATCTTGGAACTAATCCCATAACCAAACCAAATGATGAGCAGAGGCGCAATGGCTATGATAGGCACAGTTTGAGAAACTACCATGTATGGATAGATAATCTGCTTAATAAAACGGGAGCTATTCATGGCAATTGCAGTGATGCTTCCCAGGATAATGCTAAGCAATAAGCCAGTAGTAGCTGCAAGCATAGTTGGCTTCAAATGGTGCCAAATTAACAAAGGGCTGTTGATAAATACTCTAAGCACAGCCATTGGCGAAGGAACAATCCAGAAAGCGATTGTGCCACTCTTACTTATGTATTGCCAGAGAAAAAGCAAGATAAAAAAAAAGCCTATCGGCAGTAGTATTGGGCGGTATTTCAAAACTCTCCCAGCATGCGTATCTCTGTCTCGAGGCGAACCCCGAAGCTGGAAAGGACTTTTCCCTGTACGTGTCTGATAACCTGTATCACTTCTTCCGCTGTAGCAGAGCCAAGATTCACTATAAAGCCACAATGCTTGCCTGATACGGCTGCATCGCCAATACGAAAGCCTCTTAAGCCACAATCATCCACCAGCTTACCGGTAAAATAGCCCTCTGGTCTCTTAAACACACTTCCCGCACTGGGTAAATCCATAGGTTGCTTGTCTTGGCGTTGCGCATCAAAATCATCCATCTTTAGTTTGATGACAGATGGTGCTTCCGCCTTTAGATGAAAGACAGAAGATAGGTGAATAAGTGAAAGTTCCTGAAGTGCACTGTACCGGTAAGCAAACTTGTGTTCTTCTGCCTTAAAATGTAAGATAGGGTTTGCAGAACTAAGGCTCTCTATGCTGGGGATTAGGCACTTGCTACAATACAGCACATCCTTAATCTCACCGCCATAGGCTCCGGCATTCATGAATACAGCACCACCCACACTTCCGGGAATGCCACTGGCAAACTCTAAGCCACTTAAGCCACTATCCATGGCAAAATTGCATAAGTCCTTTAGTAACACCCCGCAATATGCACTTATGTAGTCTTCATCCCGGGTTATTTTAGTGAATGCTGCGGTGCTTATCACCAACCCTCGCAATCCTTTATCGGATATAAGCAGGTTAGAACCCTTGCCCAACACAAAATAGGGAACATCGTTCTGAAGACAAAAGAGAACTATGCTTATCAATTGCTTTTGATTATGAGGGGTGCAAAACACTTCTGCAGGACCGCCAATTTGAAAGCTGCCGTGTTCTTTTAGTGGTACCTCAAAGCCTATAATTCCGGTTTCGTACAGATCTGGGAGTGCTATTTTAATTGTCTCATGTAGTTGCATTTATGCCTCTAAATCTTATTAAAAAAACGTCCTATTTCGGATACTAACTGTTGTTCATCGCGCAGTTCTACACACCTGCCGGGTAGTATTTGTTTGAAATACTCGCCATATCTCTTGTGGGATACACGTGAATCCATAATAAGCACCACTCCCCTATCAGTTTTGCTGCGGATAAGGCGTCCGAAGCCTTGCCTTAGCCGTAGTAAGGCATTGGGAAGCATTAAGTGCATAAATGAATCCTTGTTCTCTCGCTCAAGTTTATCGGTTAACGCTTCTACTAAAGGCTCGGATGGTACTTGAAAGGGAATTTTATAAAGTATTAAGAGCGATAGTGATTTCCCTTGAATATCTATTCCCTCCCAGAAAGAAGAGGTTCCCAACAGCACAGCATTATTGCTTTTCTTGAATTCATCGAGGATAGAGCTGCGGCTTCCCCCTTTCCCTTGAGCAAAGAAAGGACGGTTAGCGTGGTAAAGATCATCTCCGATATACTCGTAAACTACATCCAAATCTTTATAGGAGGTAAACAGAGCCATCGTGCCGACATTCGTAGTACTTAACACTTGCTTAATACACCCTAAAGCTTGGTTTTGGAAAAACTTATCTTTATGCTCAGGTAAAAAACTACCGATAAGCAGTAGGGATTGGCTATCATAATCAAAGGGAGAATCTACAATACTCTGTTGCACGGGCTTATCCGAAACCAAGTTCAGCCCCGATTGATTCATGAAATACTTGAAAGAACCCCTTAGGGCAAGAGTAGCAGATGTGAATACAATGCACGGAATGCGCGCATATAGCAGGTTTAACAGGTGAGTTGATACCTCCACAGGTGCATAGCAGAAACTAGAAGAAGGGGTGTTTCGCTCTGGACGAGGCGGACTCTCTATCCACAAAGCATAATCATCCAAATCAGGATTTAGCAAGGTGAGTACTAAACCTTCGGTTTCTGCAAACCTCTGAATGTAAGAGCTTAAAGCCTCTTTCATCGTTTCCAGATTCGCCACTTGCTTGGAGTTTAAGCTCCCTAACACGTTGTGCAAGGCGGTAATATCCTTCATTATATCCTTGAACGATAGGCTGAACTGCTGAAGGAGGTCGTATATTTCGCTAAAGCCTTTGGTATCTTTAATGCGCAACTTCCCAAAACTATCTGCCTGGGCGCAACGAATGGAAGCAAGGTTAAAAATCTTCATTAAGGGGGTGCGAAGTTCGTCCAAATTAAGATGCAGCTTGGTGCAAAGAGATTCTATGTGAAGTTTGTTGGCGTCAGTTGCCAAGCTCTTTCTGATGGTTTGCAAAACTTGGTGTAAAAACCCGCTAGATTGCCGCTTGCCAACTGGGGCTAGATGGTTGAACAGACTGTTTATGTCCCCATAACTAAGGTCAAAGCCCAAATGCTTGGATGCCGAAGCCATCAGATTGTGCGCTTCATCTATTACCAGATATCCATATTCCCCTAATGTAGAATTATCAAGCCGGGCGTCTGCAAGCAACAGTGAATGGTTTGCCACCACAATTGTGGATGTTTCGATGTGTTTTCTAAGGTTCATTACATAGCAGTTAACAAAATTGGGGCATTTCCTGCCTCCGCAAAGGAAACGGTCTGAGCAAACTTTTCTCCAAACAATGCTGAATCTCTTTCTATCAAAAGAAGAGTTCTCCGAAACATCGCCTGTATTGGTGAGCTGTTTCCAGATAAACAGGTATAGCAGTGCATGCGCTTCATAGGGGCTAACTCCCTTGCTCTGCTCCAAAACCATTTCTTCCCAGCGTCGTTCACAGATATAGTTTTCCCTGCCTTTTACCAATACTGCTTTAAAGGGAAGTGGTAGCATCTGACGTAACTGCGGTAAGTCCTTGTAAAACAACTGCTCCTGAAGGTTTTTGGTATTTGTAGAAACCACCACCTTAGCCTTTGTCTTCCGAGAGAATTCCATTGCCGGCACAAGATAGGCAAAGCTCTTCCCCACTCCTGTTCCAGCTTCCACAACCAGATGTTCGTTTTTATCGAAAGCAGCCGCCACTTGGCTTGCCATCGCCATTTGTCCGGAACGAAACTCGAAATTAGGAAATCGCTTAGCAAACAATCCATCTTCAGAGAATACCGAAGGAATGTCGCTTATCTCGCCAGTTACTTCGTGCTCTATCACGTTATTTAGCTTACTCTTCAAGTGAATAGGCTTGGGAGCAGAAAGAGCAGTAGTACGCTGATGCTGCACCAACATCTTAAGATAATCCGCTAAAGACCCTTCCATTTGAGTTTGAACACTAAGCTCTAGAATCCTGGCATTGGTGATAAACGAATAGTGGCCCAAGATATGCTTGGTCAAAGCAAACAGCAGCTTTCCCGTGGCAATCGCATCAGCATCAGCCCGATGAGCATTGTTAAGTTCTATTCCGAAATATGCCACCATGGAACTAAGCTTATGATCCGAAGTAGTAGGAAGATATATTCTGGATATCTCGGCTGTATCCCAATTCTTATTTTTTAGGGGGAAGCCACCTCCACGCACCAGAGAGTTATTTATAAAACCCAAATCAAAAGGAATGTTGTGACCCACCAAGGTGCTATCACCAATAAACTTGCAAAAATCTCCCAATACGTCACGAACCGACGGGGCGGATTTCAGGTCTTCCGCAGATATATGAGTTAAGTACTCTATAAACTTGGGAACTCTGCCTTTGGGCTTTACAAATTGATCAAAAGTGCCGGTAATCTCATTGGCTTTAAAACGTATCGCAGCTATTTCGATAATCTCATCTTTCTCACTGCTCAGACCAGTGGTTTCAATATCAATAGCCACATACTCCAAATCATCCAACAAAGTATAGGATTTCTTTGGCGCAGTATGGTTTGTATCCTGAGATATATTCTCGTGTGTGATGCTTAATCTTCCTTATACAGGTTGAAGCGTTGAAGTTTCTTTATTAAACCTTGGCGCGAAAGTCCCAATTCTTTAGCAGCTTGAGTTTGGTTCCATTGGAATCTTTCCATGCACTCAACAATCATCTTGCGTTCAAGTTCTTCTATGGCTTCTTTAATTGTTTTTCGCGTGGAAAGCATGCTAATTGTCTGGCTATGCTCATGATAGCGGAACACTTCTTCGCTAAAATCGTTAGGTTTTATGAATGCCCCCACTTCAGAAAGCGTTACAGCCCGTTCAATCTCGTTTTCAAGCTGGCGAACATTGCCAGGCCAATCGTATTGCTCTAAGAACTTCATTGCCTCTGTAGAGATACCTGGCACAGTCTTATTCATCCGTTTATTGTATTTATCCAGAAAGTGAATGGCAAGTAACGGCACATCACCGGGACGGTTTTTTAAAGGTGGTACATCAATGCGGATAACATTTAGCCTGTAATATAAATCCAGCCGGAACTCTCCCTGCTTAACTCTTTCAATTAATGAAACGTTAGTGGCACATACTACACGTACGTTTACTATATCCGTTTTTGTAGCACCCACTCGCTTGATTTCACCTTCTTGCAGAAAACGCAAGAGTTTGGCTTGAGTAGATTGGCTAATGTCAGCAATCTCATCTAGGAAGAATGTCCCACCATCGGCAATTTCAAACAAGCCCTTTTTGTCGTATGCTGCCCCAGTAAAACTTCCTTTTACATGCCCAAACAGCTCACTTTCTAATAGCGTTTCTGGCAAAGCACCACAATATTGGGCAACAAATGCTTTATTGCGGCGGTTGCTACTATAATGCAAGGCACGTGCAATAAGCTCTTTACCTGTACCACTGGGACCTTCTAGCAGCACAGTAGTAGGGGTATCTTTCACTTTTTCGATTATCTCAAATATCTTCATCATCTCTGGACTCTTACCGATGATGTTGGCAAAGACATTACCTGTATTCAGTTGTTCCCGAATTATGGCATGTGTCTTTTCCAGATTTGCGCTTCTAATATTATCTATAACCACAATTATCTGGTTTGTCAGAGCCGAAAGCAGGTTTATGATACGTCCAGAGAAATAGTGCGAACCGCTTTTGCAGAATAGCAATACTGCCCCCAGAGTATTCTTCCTAATCGATAAAGGCATAACCAATATATTATTGTAGTTGGGCGCGAAATGGGGCTGCTTAAAATTCTCCAATTTGTTGCTTTGGTATATCTCACCGCACAGGGTTTGAAACTGCTCGTAATTGGTATCTTCCTGCGAATAGTTATTGAAAATCTTATATTCCCAAGCATCAGGAAGGTTAGGATTGGCATGAAGGCACAGCATGCCGCCATCAGCTTCAGCAATCTCCACCAAGCTGGATAGCGATTGCTCTATCAACACATCCAAATCGCTAATGGTATTAAGCTTTTGGGTGTTCTCGTAAAACTGATTGAGTAAGTTTTCCTCAAATTTCACTTCTTCCAACTGAGTGGAATACTCTCTGGAAATCCGCTGAAGTAGAATGTCATTCTGTTCTAAGAGCTTGATAGAGCCATATTGCTGGATAATCTTTTTGTTATTTTTAAGTATCTGAAGTGCCTGTTCCCAATCTTGCAAATCCAGCAGTACTCCCGCTAATTCATAGTTTGCCAGCGACAGCTCGTAATTGCTTCCTTCGCCCACAAATAGCTTAATAGCCTCGTTAAGATGTTCTTTCGCCGCCTCGGGATTCTTACGTTCCAGCAAAGCGCGCAAATAGTAAGCCCTCCCAATTTCAAAAGGTTGGTTCTGTTCGGTGGCTAGTTTCACCGCCTCGCTTATGTAATAATCTGCACTCTCGTTATTATGAGTCATTATGAAGTAATAAGCTTGTTTCTGGCAGCCTTCAATTATCTTGTTTCGCGCTGCTAAAGATTTAAAGAAATCAAAACTTTCCACCAGATACCGGTAGGCATCTTTGAATTTATGTAGTTTGGTTAGCACACTGCCAAGGTTGCCATATAGTTCCGCTTTAATAAAATCATCTGAGACAGAGGGCAATAGCTCCAAACCCTTGAACAACAGGTCATAAGCAAGGTTAAGTTCATCCTGCTTTTCATACACTTCCCCCAGATTATTAAAGCTCCGCAACAAGCCATCATTGAAGCTGCTGTCTTGAGATTTCTTAATAGCTTGCTCATAATGCGCAATCGATTCCTTCCAATCGCCTTTCTTAAAATACAAAGCTCCCAAATTGTTTAGAGAAGCAATAATGTTGCGGAAGAAACCAAATTCTATAGCCGTTTCCAGGGATTTCTTAAGGGCTTCTTCTGATCTATCAAACTCGCGATGATCCATCAGGTTTACCCCGATGTTGTTGTAAATATTGATGATATTGTAAGGTTCACTTAACAGCTTTTGAATTGTTAATGCTTCTTCAAGATAGTAAATGGATTTCACAGGATCGCCTTTGTCTGCCATCAAGCCACCAAGATTGTTATAGCAAACAGATATTCCGTTTAAGTTGAAGAGCTGCTTTTCTATCTCCAAGCTTTTCAAGAAATGCGCTTCGCTTTTCTCCCAATCACCCTGGAACATGTACAACACCCCAAAGTTGTTAAACACTGCTGCCAGCCCTTTATCGTCTGCGGCTAAGACATACAACTTTTCGGCATCTCTAAAAGCTTCCTCTGCCTGATCCCATTCGTTTATGTAATAATGAATCTTGCCACGTATTTTCCGTGCCTCTGCCTGAATACCATGCCTTAGCTTCTGGGTTTCTATGTTTCCCATAGAATGCGAAACGGTATCCAATGCTTCAAAAGCTTCATTGAAAGTTTCACTTTCGGTTAAAATCTCTGCCTTTAGCAGCAATATTTTAGCTCTCCAATAAGGGTTAATTGTGGCAGGGGAATACTTTTTTATTATCTCCAAACCAAAGGCAGACGAGTTTACCGCAAAAAGGTTATTGGCAAGATGATAAACTATGTGTTCCGCTGGTAGATTGTTCTCTGTGCATATATGCAATGCTTCCCTAAAGTGATCCACTGCCTTTTCTTTTTGATTGGAATTCGAGTATGCCATCCCAATTTTCTGCATACTATCCAGTTTTTTAGCAGCATTCTTGCTATGATGCAACACATATTCTTCCAGAAGTAACAAGCTCTCAGAATCGTTCAGTAGCGTTAAATCTTTAATCAGATTGGCAAAAAGAGAGGTATTATATCGCTTGAAAAGCATCAGTAAGCGAACCTGTACCTGAATGAATTTCTCATTCTTTTCCAGATAACCAATTAGCTTTGTGTAAAGCGCAGAGGTGAACTGTTCAGGATTTTCCTTTAACCAATCTGCAAAAGCTCCCTTTTTCTGGATGCAGCAGTGCACCTCAGGGCAAGTGATTAGCCCAAGCTCCATCAGATAGGTATTATCTGCTTTCAGTCCCTTGGGTTTGCCCAAAGCTTCCACCAGCTCTTCTTTGTTTACGCCATCCAGGGCATACATGGCAATTAAAACTTCCTTCTGAGACACCGAGAGTAATGCCAAAGACTGGTGATAAATATCCCGTGCATCAAATGTCTGCTCCAAATATGGGCTAAGATCAAACTTGCCTTTGGGCTTTTTAGCCAGCATTTCGCGGAATATCCGCTCTATTATCATCAAATTGCCGGATGTTATCCTCTGGAATATCTCACTCTCGCTAACGTAAGAAAACTCTTCATTGGGAAACGTGATTTGCAAGAGTTGCTGGCAATCTTCCACCCCCAAAGCCGGAATATTCTCCACCTCCGAAAACGGGAATAGCCGTTCCTGCGAAAAAGCAACTATTTGAATGCCTATTTCAGGAAGGTACTGCACTAAGTATTGTAAGTAATCCCGAGTGTATTTGTCCAGAACATCGCAATCGTCTATCACCAATAGCATGGATTTGAACAGCTCTTTTTCAGATAGACGCTCTGTGATAAAATAGAAGAAATCAAACTTGTTGGCAGATTTGATATTATCTTGAAACTCAGTGTATAAAACTTGCAATCCCGTTTCATCCACATTACTTAGAATCTGAATCAGCTCAGTAAAATGGTTAAAATCAAGCGGGTGGGGAGAAAAGAAAACTCTTTCAGAATATGTTTCTTCCAGGCTTTTCATTAATGGCGGCACAAAATAACTCTTACCCGAACCGGATTTTCCCGTTATTTCCACCAAATGGCTATTGGAATTATCCCGCAATATACCTATAACACGGGATAACGCAATCCTGCCTGTAATGTAACTATTCATCTGTTTGGTCATGTTCTCTGGCATCAATCCTCCAGCTTTAAAGACCTTAGTTTACATACCCACTGTAAATGGAGTTGACAATATGTCAAGCTAAATATGTAACTTTGTTTCTCGAAGCCTCTCTATAATGTAAGGAGGACAAATCCCGATATTTGGTACAGATTTGTGTTGTTTTATTTCCACATTAGCAGTATTGGGCTGCCAATCTCCGAATTGGCAGAGACAGCAGGCTGTCTTGGTAGCATCCTCTAGGATGATGTGGCAAATCGTAATTTGCCACCTAAGAAGTGACACCTGAAATGTCAAATCGTGACAGCCGTTTGACAAAACCGCGGAAATGCCCTCTATTTGTGACACTCTTTTGTCAAATCACCGGAGCCCAGAGCCGGTCAGAAGTGACAGCAATTTGGCAAATCGTGACAGCGAATTGGCAAGTTGTGACACCGAGTTGTCAAGCTAACCCGACACTCTTAAGATCAGTTTCATCATAATCGATGTCAACTCAATAATGAACTCAAGCTCTTGCTTCTTGATCAGATCATTATGCTTAGCATGTATGTTCTGATAATTACAATAGTATTCTCGTAATTTGTTGTACATACTGATAAGACTATCTGAAATGCCATTAGTCTGCAAGAATTTACAAAGATCATCTTGTTGCTTTTCCAATGGCCTGTCATTTGATAAAATATCTTTCAACAACAGCTCAAATGAGAATCTCATATCATCTATTAAGTTACGCTCGAATATCTGTGCTTGGTATTTGATTAGTGCTGATTCATAGTGTTTTTTTACTTCTGGATAGTCATCAAGTAGGTGTTTGGTTTCAGTAATAATAGAGATATCAAGCAATTCACTCGGGTCGGGAGCATACTCGCTATATCTCTCGATTAATCTTGTTTGTATTTCTAACGTTCTTTCTTTATCTCGAAACTCATCTAATCGGCACAAAGCAAGTATCATCTCGAACTGCTTTTTGCCATCGAATCTCTTAATATTCTCTAATAAAACTGTTCTTTTATTTTTTCCCTTTGTTACTCGCAAATCCATCGATTCGTATGCTAATTGAATACCGTGTTTAAAGCTGTACTCGCTGCAAAATCTAATGATTTGTGCACCCTTAAGACCATTATCCGTATCACCAAACCAATCACATGCTATTGTTAAAAATGCGTTATCGATTTTGCTATTCATCTTAACCTCATCATGAAAGTAGCCATCTAATATATACTCCTCACTATTGAATTGTTTCAATATCCCAGAGTCTTTCTAGTTCTGGTTTAGATTGCCAATACTCTAATATAGGTTGACCTTCTGGCAGTGGAAAAGCTACGCATAACAAATGGGTTGGTCTGCTCATCGCAACATAGGCAACCCGGAGTGCTTTACATATTGAATCATTTCTACGATCAGCATCTCTTCCACCTGATGTAAAGAAACGAACGAGTCTTGTAGAATCGTATGCCCTAAAAAAAGTATCGAGAAACAAAGTAGAAGTATGCGTTTCTCCTTTTACTGCATGCACTGAACTGACATCAATACGAATGTCCTGCCCATCAATAAAGCCGTGAAACTCATTGTCTAAGTGTAACCCACTTTGGATTTCTTCAACCTCACATTCTATGAAAGACTGTATCTTGCTAAAATCAGCTTCGAAAAGTGGGAAGAATATCTCTTCTACGTAAATGACGATTTCGTTTAGAACACACCTTGGGTATTGAAGCTCGTTATCTGGACAATCAAATCGACAGGCATGGCTCAGAATTCTACGAGACCACGATGATAACTTGGTTAACAGGCATGTGAATTTTTCTTGATGCCATTTACTTAAATACTCAATCAAGCTTGTTTTAGTATAGGGTTTTCTTCTGCTGGAACTGTCATAAATCTGTGCTAGAGTAAGCATTCTTATCAAAGAGCTAACAAGCAAATCAGATACTTGTTTGACTTGACGTACAGCTTCGGAGTTCTTAGGTTTAACCAAGTATTGCCTAAGGCCATCAAATAACATTTGTTTCTTCATTGTTCTATAGTATTCTGGATAGAAGGACGGAACTGTGAAGTGATTTGCATCGGAGTTCTTTTTAACGACACGTCCTATAGCTTTATGAGGATACTTATTCATACCACTCAGTCCACTTAAACTGATTAAATCAGCAAATTTTGGTATAACTTCTAAGATCCTATCGTGAGAGTAGAATATTAGTATTGGCCTTAAGCATCCGTTCTGATGTCCATGAAGGTTTTGTTCTGGAAACTCAGCAATACTTTTTATTGATGAAGCAATTTGAGCGGAAAGCCGCTTGGAATTGTGGATTCTTATGTGTGGCCTCGAGTTAGCTACTTGGGTCCAAGTGCAGGTTTCATCATTATCTGCTGCTTCCGCATTATCATAAATTGTTTGGTTGGGGTCGCCGATCATCTGAATTACTGATTCTGAGAATAGTGTTGTTATGATGCTGTATTGGACAGAGGATGTATCTTGGGCTTCATCAACAAAAACATGTTTGAATCGATTGCTAAATGCACCAGATAAATGTTGGTTTTCGTTCAAATAGGATTGCCCAAGACAGTAAGCCTCATCATAAAAGAGGATTCCTTTCGTTATTGCGCTTGCTTTTCGACTCTTGATTTCATCTCTAATATACTTCGTCCCCTCAGAGGTAAAAGGTATTGAAAATGGTTGTCCTTTCCTGTCAATAAGATTACCTGTGGGAAAATCAATCCTTAAGTTTTTTATGCTTTCGAGGAAATGGATTCTTTCGTTGACGGCTCGCCATTGTTTGAGTTTTGTGATCAAGTATGAATATGCGATATCATCGTCAATAGTGTTTATACGATGCCCAAAGATGCTAACAAACATCGGCTGGGCAAGATATTTATCCACAAAGCTCTGTATTGTCCCGCAGAAATTGGGATGTTCAAATAGGATTGACCCCTGTTTACCTAATTTCTCTTTTATCAGGTCAATAGCGACATTTGTATGAGTCAGCACACATATCCCTGACCCATCCTCAAAAGGCATAAACTTCGTTAGAATGTAAAGCTTAGCTACTAAAGCTGTAGTTTTTCCACTCCCAGGACAAGCAATCACATCTTTTCTATCCAAACAACAGATAAATTCTCTACTTTGTTCATCGAAATGATCACCTGGCTTTAGTAGTTTGGATTCTGCCTCCTCGAGATAGTCCAGAACATTCGATGCAGAAATAGGGATAGCCATCAATTAACTCCGCATGCAAACTTGATTGCTTCTATGATGTATGATAATTCTGGATCACTGATTATCATCTGGCGGAATCTTTCATTGAGTTCGGGGGAATTAAACGGGGTAAGTACTATCTTGACTAAATTCTGGGCAGTGAGTGCTTTTGACAGACCATTGTCTCCATAGAACACTTGCGTTATTTTTGTTGCGTCTTGCTCGTTTGGAGGAATTGTACGAGAGTTATTGCTTTGGATTTTCGCATTTTGCATTGCTCTTAGAAAACGTTTTTTAAGACAGCTTCTGGCTAACGAGTATTCTAAAGTCCATTCATTCTTTTTAGCACAAAAAATCGGTGGAGTCATGTCAGCGAGATCATCGCGTCGAGATAACATATACTCCTTATATTTAGCATAATGGCATTCCTGTAAAACGACTTTAGAATCTGTTGTAATAGAAGTTACATCATAATCAGTGTCCCGCACTGCGACTGCTCTTTTGAATCCCTCTATGTTAGTGGATATTATATAGTCATTATCCTTCAAGTGATGAGCATAAATCATCTTTTTCTTATCTCTATTGTTCAAAAACTCGAATGTCGGAATATCACCATCGTATAACAAGGCCACTTTCACGTTCATAGGTTGTTGCCCTTCTTTGGGCTCAAATATCTTAGCGTAACGCATAAGTGCTTTACTGCCAGCATTAACGATCGAAACCCCAAAGGAGTGTAAAGGTCTTCCCAATACAATCTCAGCAATAGCTGGAACTAGAAGGTTTTCGGAATCGCCCTCAACAATAATAATCCCCTTGCAGAAGAAGAGATTGGCTTTTGTATATTCAAGAAACCTACTCAGGAACTGCTTGTCATCACTTCCAAGGTTAGAATAATCCCTAATCGGATATACTGCCTTGTCCTTACAGATTATAAGGTTATCTAGTTTTGTGGTTGTTCCGACCACCGTACTATGAGTGGTCAGTATAAACTGCATATCTTTGAGCTGCTCTATTGCTCTAAGAACATTCATTTGATAATTTGGATGCAAATGTGCCTCTAGCTCTTCAACAGCAACTAACCTTAAACATGGCGATTTGTTATCTTCTATCATTATCATTTCCGCAGCCATGTACAGCAGGTTTTGAACCCCTAGACTAGTTTGGTCATGATCGACAGTCAGGTTTAGTTGCTGAAGTATCTGCCATAGCTTTGTCCCCATTGCGGTTACGTTTGGCTCTTTGCTTTCACCTGAGAACGAATTAAGAAACCGTTTTATAGCATTAGTGATTATCTCACCAGATTGAGGAGAGTCTATTTCTTCAGACTGAGAATCGGATGGTTTAAAGTATGACTCAATATCGTTCTTGGCTTGTTTTGATGCATCTACTAACGGATGGTTCTCTTTTTGTTCCTCTGCTATATTGAATAATGAATGGCTTTTTAACAACTGTGCAAATCGTGATCTTCTGCCAGAAGACATTTCTGTTTCAGCATCTCTTAAAGGTTTTAGGTATGTTATTCGTAATCGATTAGCTGCGTTACTATCCAGCCTTGTTCCTGTTTCATCTGCACCTGCCCTTATATCTGTAACAATTTTATTGTCATCATTCATTTCAGAGTCAAGCCACACTCTTAACTCATATTCGTTATCTCCGTTAAAACCGATCCATTCAAGAAACTGTCCAGCCTCAGAGTCACTGAAACCTTTAAAAATGCATTCTATTCTAAGTTTGCTACGATATCTACTTCCATCATAGTGAAAGTCATCTTCATAGATTCTCGGGTACTCGTATGTTTGAGTGTGCAGGATCAGTCTGATAGCGTCGATAATCGTCGATTTTCCAGACTCGTTCTCTCCTATAAGAAGATTCAACCCACCATTGAAAATTATAGATAAATTCGGATTTATAATGTCAATTTCATTGGTAGCTTGTCCGTATTTTCTAAAATTCCATAGCTTGAGTTCAGATAGAAACATAGTATTCTCCTCAATAAGTAAATAAGCTCATATCTAGCTCTTAGATAACACTTGATCTGAAGCGAGGTTAACCAAGAATAATGATAGCCAATGAACTTTTTACTTATCATATAACGGTATGATTTTTGCTGATTCTGTTAGCCTTTGCCACGCTTTCTTCCAGAGAACCTTTTTCCCCTCTTCTGCTAAAAATTCATCGATATCCATTACAATATTGCATATTCTGTTTCGATAATCCACAATTTCACTAAATTTTGGATTATCAGCTTTAGCTCCCTTGTGGGCGATTTCACCTCGTTTCGTAACAAAGTCATCAATGAATTTACAATTGTCTTTGTGTAATATACCTGAGAGATCAACACCAAGATATTCTTGAAATAGATTCTTAACTGGAGTTGATTTTGGTGTGTGGAATCCTTTTATCTCTGTATCTAAGCACTCTTTAAGACACTTTTCCCAGCCATCTCCAATCAGCTTAAGACAATATGTATCATCCTTCTGGCTTTTAACAAGGTTAGCGAGTATTCTCCTTACGGCCTTATGGGCGGATTCAATTGAATTATCCAGTACTACAGGTTCAAACAACTCTGTGCATACGAGTTCAATATAATGCTCCCATCCTGCACATAATATGAATAAAGCGCTTCTTGTCAAATGACCAAGACTTTGTTTACTACTTTTCACTTGATTAACTTGCTTGTGAGTTTCGATTAGCTCATCTACATCTTTCATCAATTGATTTCTGAAGGTTGTATAAGCTTTAGAAGGCATTATATTCTCCTTATCTTCTCTGTTTATTAGTAATTATAGCCATCACATAAACTTAGCCTGTTGCTGATTGTCTTTAAGTTGCCGCTTCAATAGCAGTTCACTTTCTGGATAAGTCCCTAATTGCAGAACGACATGTTTCTTTAAATCTACAGGCGGAGGTGTCGTAGTGGTTATAATGTACTGGAAGGGGCAATTACTACCAAACTCATTTTGTAGGCTGGCAGCTAAACGTAAGTAATTGCTATATAAATATCCACCCATATCGGCTTCCCGAGGACTATCGTGGAGAAGAAAATCTGGCATGCAGGATTTTTCATGTAACGTGTTGTAGATAAGGCATGATAAATCCGCTAAAAGAATTGATAGGGTACTTATCGCTTCTCCCCCTAGAATCTGTCCTTGATAGATATTGAAAGCGATATCTCCCTGCTCCAAGGTCACTCTACCAGTTGCCTTCTGAGAAGGTAGTAAAATACTTATAAGTAACGAGAAAATATGAGATAGCAATTCGCTGTTCTTTTCAAAGTCTCTGCGCACAACATTCAGTTTTGACTTATCTTCAAGTATTTGCCGGTCTAACTGCTTGTGCTTGTCTGTGATTAACTTTAACTGCATATTTGTGGTGGGGTGTTTAAGTTCTGCATGGCATGAATCAATGGTTTCTATCAGGCGGTGTAGCTGGTCTCTTTCAATAAGTAGCTTCTCGTATTTTTGGCGATAATTAATCATCCTATCTTGTATGAGCTTGATTTCTGCGTTATTATCACTGAATTGCTCGATTAACGAAATTTTCTTTTCTTCTAACTCCTCTAACAACTTGCTGAGTAGATCAGCATTCATTGCATCATTATCACTGTCTCTGAAATCATTAAAAGAGATATTCTTTTTGTTAAAATATCTACAGTTCTTAACAGCTATATTTCCCCAAACACACAGAGAATCTAGCTTTTCTCTAAATACTTCTAACTCTTCTTTTGACTTACGCTCTTTACCTTCTATTTCAAGTAATTGATCTTTATATAGCTCCAATTGGATGTCTAGTGGTTCAATCTGTTGATTAATTTTCCCTTTCTGCTCTTGTAAAAGTCCTAACTCTTTCTGGAGTGCATTTTTCTGATGTTCTAGCTCCGATAAATTCTGTTGAAGATGCTTGCAACGGTCTTGGGAAATTGAGCTTAGCGTAGACATAGTCAGATCATCAGAAAAATACGAAAGATCGTCAACACTAAACCCCTTTTCTTTGAGATAACTCCTTAAGGCAGCTTTCTGCGTTTCTGCAACGATTATGGGCTCTTGTTTTTTCAGCTCCAAATGTTTGGAAAGATCACTAAGCTCTTTTTCCATTGCACCAATCTTTTGCTGCAGTCTAACCTCAGAATCCTGCAATAAACTCATTAGCGCACGCATTGTATATAGAGGCCCTTCTTTAGGTTTTAAAAACTTGGGTGCCCCAGAATTACTAGAGGACACTCTCCATTCGTGTAGGTTGGAGAGACGAGCTTCCTGGTCACGACTACACCAGGATAATACATGTCCCCAAGTAATATTCTCATCAGTTTGCACTATCGACTTAACTGCCAGATCATCAAGCAAGTTAGGAAATCCAATCACTTCGACATACTTAGCTTGAGATAACTTGGCACCCTTCGTCTTGATGAATTGATCCAAAGATATGTTTTCCACGGCATGTGAATACCTACCACCCATCGATCTCATCACCGTCCATTTCTTCCCAAGTACATTTAGCTCTCCCGCTATCCAGCCTTGGGGGAATGAACATTTTATCATGGATGTTGTTTTGTCAGGCGCAAAAGTGCTCTCACCTAGGAGATACCTAATAAAACGGCATAAAGTCGTTTTTCCCGCACTATGCCCATGAATTAATCCAGTTTGAGATGTTTCACTAGCTTCCTCTGCACTAACGATATTCAGTCCCCGCGTTAATGGAATATCCCGAATAACTATAGGTTTTGGCTCAAGTTGCTCATATATAACAATCCTGCTAACCCAAATACGGGGTTCTTTTCGGAGGGGATTTCTATCCAATGACTTAAGTATTGATTCCATTACATATCCTTAGGCGGCAGTTGATTCTCTCTGCATAAAAGCAATAACCTTATCAACAGCATCGACTTCTTGTTGTTTTGCTTGGGTATCATTCTTAATCTCTTCAAAGCGACGTTGAGCCTTCAATGCATACTTGGCTACATCAGAATTTATAGAGTATCGTGATCTTATCTCGTCGAAGGCATTTCCAACCCTAATAACATAGCTTGATTGGTTTCTATCGATCTCTATAGCCTTTAGTTCTTCAAACAGTTTCAGTATTTGTTTCCAGAAAACTGTGTGGCTAGGAGAGTTGTATAAATCTGGCGGAGCTTTCATTATGACGGATTCCAAAGATAGAGCATCATCATCGTCCAGAAGTGCATTACATAAGTTTGGATTGACTGCCAGTATGAGAGTTTCCAGTAACTCTGAATCGCTGGCAACCTGCTTTTGTGACATTATGGATAGGAAGGCTGCACATGCCGCTTTCTCTGCCCCAGAGTCTGGGAAAAGAGGAGGCCACACAACCTCTTTAGCAATGTCTGGAACTGATGGCGTACTCTCTATTGGATGCAAATGTTTCGGCCAGTGGTTTTTGTCCCATTTCTCAACAGGTATGAAGTTGCCTTCAGCATCGTAGGGAGGGCCGGGAGGGGGAATGAGTGTGGAGCGATACTCTGTGCTATTCCCGAGGCAGTGGGTCATTTGGTCGTAGATTTCCAGGATGCGGAGCTTGGTGCGGTACTGCCCATATTCCTTTTCGTCTTTGCGTTTTACGATGGGGAAAGTCTCCATGATGTATTCTACGGCATGGCGGGGTGTGGGAAGATATGATAAAAGTTCCGGAGTGCCTTGGGCTTGCCAGTCGGACAGTGTGCCCAGGTAGAGGTGGAAATAGAAGGCATCCAGTTCACAGCGGATTTCGAAACGGCGTTCCTCATCCCAAATAAAGGGAGGTCCGTCATAGCCGCAGTCTTTAGCAAAGGCTTGCAGACTGTAAGAAGTGTAGATTAGTTCCAGCAGGAGGGAGGTGAGTGGAGAGTGGTGAGCAGTGATTAGGGAATCCAGTCTCTCGAAAGCTGCGGGGGGTAAAACTGCAAGTTGTTGAGCAATAAAGAAATTCAGATTAGTTCCACCCATTTTTTGTCTAACTGAAAAATCGAATATACAAGAAGTCAGGCTACCTATTAGAGCCATCTTTAGTAATGACTCAACCTTAGATATCATCAAAAATACGTTATCCCCATACCCGATAACTGGCAGTATAGTTGATATAAATGTCCTTTCGTTAGTTGTATTAGAAATCCGCCTAAACCCGACAAAGCAGGCAGACTTGGCCTGTATATTTTCTGCAACTTTTCTATCCTCTACCCAATACCTTGGCAAGGGTTCATAATGCGGGTCTTGCAGCTTCGAGATCGGGATATTTGGCAATTGAGTAGAGTCCGAGCCTTCGGGCAAGTCTGCATAATCCCCAAAGCGGTGATTGTAATGATGCATCATCTTCGCCTCATACAGCGGTAGATACACCTGTTTCTTCGGTTCCGTTTCTTCCGCAGCAACGGCGTGCTGCGCTACATGCACAAAATGATTACCATCTAACTCAAATCCCATATCTTCCATCTGCTCTTTGGTTTTGAAGAGGTGGGAGTCATTGGACATGTCAAACATGCGCATGAACGATATCCCCCAAGGATTACCATTTACAGGATCATTTTCATTTATCAGGACAGGGACACGGCGATAGATATATTTGGTAAGTTCCGCATCCTGCTTACTGCGAAAGATAGGGCAGGTACGGGTGTTGGGGTTGATGAGAGCGATATCTTCCCTGCTTAGCTGGAAATGTCGCTCTTGGTCGTTCAAATCGGCTATATTATGGGCAAAGAAGAGGAAATCGGCTGCTTGGTGAGCGGTAAGTGGCAAGTGGTGAGTGGAGGAGCGCATAGTCAGCAGGCAGAATTTATAGCTGCGATGAACACCTGGGAAAATGCCTTCTCTATTCTCAAAGTCATAAAGGCTGGCAAGGGAAGCATTGTCCACCAAATCCTGAAAGAAGAACTTGGTGGTATCATCTGTAGCAATTCCGCTGGGGACAATGCATCCGCAATGTCCTTGGGGGCTTAGCAGATTGCGGTTTAGCTCCGCAAAGATGGTGTAGGTATTTACATCTCCTCGCCCGCAGAGAGGGTAAAAACCGCCTTCTCGAATCAGCAGAGAAGAGCCTTCCGCCACCCGTTTTTCTGCCAAAAAGTCATTGTATAGCATGGGATTGGATAGGGGCAGCGCATCTATCAGTTTTTTGCGGGTGGAGGCATTCAGGGCATTGGCAATCTCCGCATCTCTGGCAGCGAAGAACTCTTTTTCCTGCATTTTAACCCGTTCCCAGGGAGGATTGCCCAGCACACAATCGAAGCCCTTGGCTCTTTCTTCTTTGAATGCCACGTGATTCCCAGGTGATTCCCAGGTGATTCCCACGTCGTTACCTGGGAATTGGCTGAGATTTACCTGATTATCAGGTGTGGCTGTAGCAGGGAAGGAGGCAAAAACTTCGGGGAAGGCGATATGCCAGTGGAAGAACTTATATTCTGCAGCCAGACGGATGATTTCAGCACGGATGGAGGGGCTGACGCTATAGGGATTGCTTTCTATGTTATCCAGCAGACGTTGGGTGATGGGATAGGGTAAAGTGTCGCTGGGTGCTTTTTTCCATACAAAGGCGGCACACCAGGCGTCGTAGATAAATTTACTGTTGAGGTAAGCGGAGGAGCGCATAATCTCGGCATAGGTTTCTTCTTTCTTAGCCAGGTTTGCCATATTGCCATCGTCCATCAGGTTTAGGTTAATCAGGATGGGAGCGTGGTTGCCCAGATGCTCCCAGGGCTTCTCGTCGCCACTGAAGATATCTATTACATCACCCTTGCTTTCTTCTTTATTCTGCTTTTTGTATTTGCTGCAGTAGGCTTTGTCGTCGCCGGTTAAAGCGGTGAAGGCAGCATCGGGAATGCCTTTCTTTAGCAGTTCGGGAGTGCAGCCCAGCAGGGAATTGCCGCATTGGATGTGTTGATCCAGGAAGGTTAGCGGTTTGCCAGGTTCCAGAGCTTCCATCCAGAGGGAGATTTTGCAGAGTTCCACACTCATGGGGTTGATATCCACGCCGTAGATACAGTGCCTGATTACATCGCGCAGGGCATGCTGGATGATGGTGGGAGCAGGTTCATCTTCTCCGGCACGGATGGCTGCCAGGTGTTTGGCAATGCGATGGGCTGCGGCGATCAGGAAATGACCGCTACCGCAGGCGGGATCGCAGATTTTGAGGGCGAGGATTCTCTCTTCTTTGGTGGAATGGTATGCCCTCACCCCCGACCCCTCTCCCAAAACGGGAGAGGGGAGCACGATTTCCAAACTGGGCGAGGGGAGCACGATTTCCAAACTGGGCGAGGAGAGTCCCATTCCCCCCTCTCCCAGTTTGGGAGAGGGGCTGGGGGTGAGGGCATTTTCTATCACCGGCTCCAGCGCCGAATCCAGCAGACAATTTACCAAAGAAGATGGTGTATAATAGCTACCGGTAGTCTTGCGCTCTGAACCAGAAACGATATTCAGCTTGAAAAAGCCTGCTTCCAGGTTTATATCCGGGTGCATTTCCAGCAGGGATTCATAAACACTGCCCAGTTCCTCCGGTCCCAGGTTGCGGTAGTTGATGGGCTGAAAGATATTGTTCTTTTGAGTATAGCAGAGAAAACGGATAGTGGACAGCAGATCGCTATTAGCAAGCGCAGCATCAGCCAAATCCTGAGTGGATTCCGCTCTAAACAAGAAAGAACCCAAGGCGGGCAGTCCAAGTGCCACGTTGCCGTCATATAGGCTATTAAAAAGCAAATTTAGCTGCTGCCAGAGATCAGAATGCTGAGTTCCTCTCTTGCGGCGTGCCAGTTCCCGAATTCGATAGGTGGAATAGTATTTGTGATAAACCTGTTTTGTGGCATCAGGCACATCGGAGGGAAGCAGTAAGTCCCGATCTTCTGCTACAAACACAAAGAGCAGACGATAGACCTGACGCAGCACCTGATGGTAATAGCTTTGCAAACTAAGAGTACCATCCCGGAGTTTGTCTCTAAGCGCAGCATTAGCCGGATAGGAGATAAAGCCCGCACCAAGGGACTCTATGGCAGATTGGACATTGTTGCGCAGTTCGTCTAAGGCACGGACTCCCTCTGTAATGGAAGTGTTGTACCACTTTTCCAGCCAGCAGGTTTCAGGAGTGAGGGTTCTGCCTGTTTCATCAGTTTTTACTTCCACACGGGATTGATGACAGAGCAGATAGAGCAGGAAGAAATCACTATAAGCATCGTTATCCATCATTGCCTGTAGGTCAAACTCCACATAAGCGGTGCGGGTAAGGGAGATGTTGTCACGCAGGATGCGGAGTTTGTAGCCATTTGACAAGAAGCCCCAGAGATGTTCTTTGCTGCGGTTGAGGAACTCCTGGGTAAGCGAATGGGGTGAGGATTTGGGTAAGTGGTGAGAAGTGAGTGGTGAGTGGTGAGTGTTGGGGCGTTTATCCAGATCCCATTTAAAACTAACCAGATGGACTGCTATGGGCTCTACTGCTTTATGGCTGATGGGATATAGCTTGCTGTCTATTTCAATAGATCTCTGGGTTTGGAGCCTTCCATAGCCAAGCTCCTGGAACAGGGGTAAGAGCCAGCGTTCGCGGGTTTCGGTGGTACCGATGGCTTCCTCTGGTAAGCGGTCGATGATATCTTTATAGGTCTTCCAGATTCCGGTCATGCGATTCCAGGCACGGGTGGCAGCTTCGTTTAAGCGTTCACCGGGGCTGAGATGATAGTCGGTGGGTTTCAAGCCTTCTAAGGTGGTATCTCCACTTACCAGGCGTTGGAGAAGTTCAGGAGGCAGGATTGCGCCTTCGGTGCGGACGTTATTGAACATGCTGCTACGTTTAGACATGGGGGCTCCGATTCTTTAAAATATAGACCTTCTTAGGGTCTGTAGGACTGGTTTTAACCTCGGTAAGAAGCCCCTTGTCAATCATTTTGAGTAATCTTGATCTGGCTGTACGGTCTGATACTTTCCACAAATCAGCTGCCTCTTTGGTAAGAATTTCATTATTCAATTTCATGTATTCTATCAGCTGCACTTCCCATTTATCGAGTTTCAAAGCGATATTCTTACCAGCAGACAGCGTGACTCGGAAGGCTGTTCCAATTTCTTCAAATCTTGGAGATCGTAAATGAGCTGCATCGCATTCTTCAATTATGCGGGCAATACCAGTACCCCATTGTTCGATAAGATTCAGCTCTTTAAAAACTCTTCCGATCACACGGTTCCTAAGTTTAGACATTCCTGAAAGGGCTGATTCAACCGACATTCCATATGGTAATATACCAGGGTTGGTAATCTCGATCCTGTCATCGTATATGGCGATCCTGATGTTCATTCCTTTTATAGAGTAATCGGCATGGACAATCGCATTGATGACGGCTTCACGAATCGCCTTTAAGGGATATTGTGGTAGTTCAGAACTGTGAATCCCCTCGATACTAAGTCCTACCAAGATGTGTTTCCTGATAAACTGCAGAACCAATTCCACAGATTCAGGTAGGTTGACATCAATATCTAACTGGTCTATGAAGCGAGTTTTGGAGATACCTTCAAACCGAGCGCAACGGATAATGGCATCGGGAAAATATCGTTTTCGATCAGAGCCAAATAGTAGGACTCCCCCTATAGTAGGAACGGCAGTCTTTCCTTGCTCAGTAAAAATCCCCAATGCGAGAAGTGCTTTATTATCAATGGTTCTTGACCTATTGGAAAACAACTCTGAAGCTACTCTGAAGTCAATCGCTTCAGAGTTGAGGTCAGGACATGGCAGCTCATCGTAGGCAGTATTTCTCGCCCATCGGCGGATACTTTCTATTGTATCGAGATCTGCTTGTCGATTTGTAGAACCCAATCTTATGTAAACACCTTTCTCCTGACCATCAGATGCGAGATAAAAGGGAGCAAACGAGTGATAAACACTAATAATGATGACACTCCTCTCCCTATAGGTGATGATGGAAATATCTGGAATCAAAAGAGGTTTGATACTATCAGCAAAAGCGCTGGATAGCCTTTGTTCATCCTTCAGCGGCTCATCAATGCCAATAACCTCTTTATTGTCACTAATACCGATCAGAAGTGTTCCTCCGGCAGTATTGGCAAATGCTATGACAGTTTTAATGATATTCTTCAGAGAATAGCAGTTTTCCTTGAACTCGAGGGTCTTTCCTTCTTCCTGTTGCAGATAATTTGTTAGCTCCATAGAGGACTCCCAGTGAAAAGTGTGGTTACGTGATGTTCAAACAAAATCTGCATGGGCTTAATTACCTGCAATATAGTTATTAAGGCATGGTCAGAATTTAACTCGGAACTTACTCGGAAGCGTTTTGCTTCCGAGTTGATTGCAGAGTACATTCTCATTTTCATATTTCGCTACCTCCCCATCTCACCACTCTTCTACTCACTGCTTCCCCCTGGCAAGTAAACATAAATGCCAAGTACATCCGGTGGAAGTTCCGGTTTGATTTCCGGTTTCTGGGTGCGTTTCATTAAGACTGCTTCACGTACTCTAAAGTGAGAGTTAAGCAGTTCGGAAGCCCGGTTCTGGGCAAAGGTATTGATTTGAGAGGATAGTGAAGCATAGTTAGCAATAATACGTTCAATCTGCTCTTGAGCCTGTTGAGGTAGTACATTATCGGTTGGTATTGCCAAGAGCAGTGCTTTGGCTTCCGTGTCAGAAAGCCACTGGGGACTTTCGGGAGAGCCTGTGAACGCTACTATCTGGGAGTCTTCCACCAAACTGCGGTAGGGCTTTCTATCTTCAAAGAACTGAGTGAGATGAAAGCGGTATCTTAGGAGTAATAACGTTGTCTTCCGCTGTACTGAGCCAGTGCGAATCACGCCACAACGGCTGGCAACAGAGTGTTGGTTTTCATTATCCAGAGCGGTGCTCATCACCAGATCGGCAAGCCCTTCCACGATGGGATGGGTACGAGACAGATAGATTTCCTTATCTTGAACCGGCAGATCGAAGCTGACGGTGAGTTTATTGGGTAAATAACCGCAGCTTTCTTTAATCAGCTTTGGCACTGGGGTTAGATCGATCTGATAGGTGTTTTTAACCTCTTTGATAATAGCCTTGTAACGCAGAAGGGTCTGTTTTACAAAGTCTTTGATGTTAAGCTGAGAACCGATGGAATCCCGAATGGAATCAAGCTCTGCTTTGATCTCATCCACCCTGGATGTAAGGCCTTCCTGAGCAAACATAGTACGGCTGCGCTTTTCTTTGTCTTTGGCATTTTCCCAAGCATCGTAGAGCTTCTTTTTATCTTCACGGAAGTACTCTTCAAAACCTGTTAAGATCATCTGGTCGCTGGTACCAGATTGTTCGCGGAGCAAGAGACCTTCAAAGATAGCTTCCATCACAGCATCCGTATCCGCAGGGACAGGAACAGAGATGCCAAGGGAGGATTTAATCTGCTTATGCTTACGCAGTAACACATCCAAAACAATGCCATCAATCTGGTTGTCCTTGCCATAATAGGTAATCATGCGAACGGTGCTTTGTGGTTGCCCAAAGCGGTCAACCCGACCTTCCCGCTGTTCGTGACGAGTGGGATTCCAACTGAGGTCATAGTGAATCACGGCATTAAAATGTTCCTGGAGGTTGATACCTTCGGAGAGGCAGTCTGTAGCGACCAAGATGCGGGATGGGTATTCCGCCAGTTCTTTTACTCGCAGTTCCCGCTCTTCCGGGGGCAGCAATCCTGTGATAGCCATTATCTGCACAGCTTTGGGCATACGCTCCCGGAGTTGCTCTGCCAAGTATTCGGCAGTCTGGATAAACCTACAAAAGATAATGGGGCTATAGCCATCTTTGATTAAGTCCTTGAGGGGTTTTACCAAATCTAGCATTTTGGTGTCATGCTCACCAAACAAAGCTTCAGCTTCTTTTGCCATAGCTGCCAGTTTACGGCGACTGATGGCGTTTTCATCTTCCACACCAAAGGAATCACTGCCGGGCAGGATATCACTGGCATCAGTGCTATCATGATCGTCAATATCAAGGATCAGCCGTCTGCCGATTTCATTGGCTTCGACTACTGTCTCGGTTTCCAGAGTGGCACTGCGATTGCGCATGGTAGCTGCTGCCGCTGCTGGACTGGAGGCAAGAGCTCGCAGCAGAGCCAAAGCAGACCACCAGCGGACTCGTTGCCTGTGCTGACCGCCTTCTTTGTCACTTACTATCTCACGGGCATATTTAAGGGCTTTGTTAAACAAGTCCCGATAGGGTTCGGACAGGTTGTAATGGCTTTCTTTGGTCTCGGCAGTGGGGAACTCTGTCTTTTCGTCCATGAAGAACTCTATATCGGCTCTGCGTCTTTGGACAAAATGCTGGGCTATAACCCGGCGATGCTCTCTATTCTGATCGCCAGTTAAATCTTGAGGAAACGCTGTTATGTCCTGATTGAGCAGAGTGAGCAGCGATCTGAAGGCTGCTTCATTGCCGGAATGAGGTGTTGCAGTAACCAGCAGGATGTGCCGTTTGGGATTCT
>JAQUJJ010000037.1 GCA_028681035.1 Candidatus Cloacimonadota bacterium | reverse complement strand
GCAATGTTCTTTTTCTCCATTGTCGCCGGGTTAAAACCCGTCGCTAATACCTTTTGTCCCGCTGGGACTTCTCTTTTACATTTTTGGTGATCAAGTCTCCTTACCCACCATAAATGAACTTGAGCCTTATCTTTTAACTCATAAATCGGCGAAGTGGCAGCTAAAAGTGTTTTATCTCAAAGATACAGTCGCCGATTTCTAAGTCAAAAAATGAAAGTGTACCCGGATTCGGATGCAGATACAATGGGCGTTATTTTAAGGCTTTCTCTATAGCCGCAAGAACCTCTTCACCCATAGGGGAGGTTTGGGTAGAGAATCTATTGATTATTTCGCCTTTTCGGGAGATAAGGAATTTGTTGAAGTTCCAGCTTATCTTGCCACCATAAGCAGGATTGGTCTTTTTATCTGTGAGGTACTTATACAAGGGATGGATGCTTTTCCCTTTAACAGATATCTTCTCGAACATAGGGAAGGAAACACCATAGTTAAGGCTGCAAAACTGCGCTATCGCAGCGTTATCACCGGGTTCCTGATTAAGGAAATTGTTTGCAGGAAAACCTAAAACTACCAAGCCTTCTCCTTCATACTTCTCATAAAGTGCTTGTAAATCGGCATATTGCTTTGTAAACCCGCACTTGCTGGCAGTATTTACGATTAAAAGTACCTTGCCTTTATAATCTTCAAGCTTCACATCCTTGCCATTTAAACTCTTCATTTGAAAGTCGTACAACTGCTTTGCTTCCATCATCATGGCTCCTCCCAATAGGATTATTACTAACAGCATTACTCTGTATATATTCATCTTGGCTAAACTCATTGGAATCTCCTTTTTGCTTATTGCATCTTGATACTTATATGATAAGCAGAAACAAAACATTCCAAACTAAATCCTTGCAATGTACGCCTGCATATCAAATTTACGCTCTAAGCCTGCTGCGTTCATATAGCGCACAGAACCGAAAATCGGGCGTGTTTTCCAAGGGCGATCATGCTTTCCGAAACACCAGGCGATACCTGCATAAGAATTGGGGTCACAGCCATCAAGCTCATAGCGGTTGTTTAGATATTGCATAAGGTAGAAAGCCATTTCAGGGTTTGGAGTCCACTCTATAATCTTCTTTCCCCAGTACATGCGCATATAGTTGTGCATCTTGCCGGTTAACAGCATTTCTTTTTGGGCAGCATTCCAGTAAGGATCGTGTGTTTCAGCATTTTCAAGAGCTTCAGTAGAGTAAAGGAAGGGTCGTTTATCGGAGCTATGCTCTTCAAGTGTCTCTCTTGCCCACAAAGGGATTGCAGCATAGTTATCGTATTCAGGATTGTAAAAGCAGAAGTTCATGCTAAGTTCTCGCCTAATAATCAGCTCTTCCAGAAAGCTCGCACAGCTTGCTTTGCCTCCACTGTATTCTGCCTTGTGTTTGATTAGGTATGGCACATCCATTGGCTCAAGTTCACAGGCAGCCATAACTCTGTTAGTAATCTCAAGTGAAGAAATCTGCCCAAAATGCAGCCAGGGGCTAAGGTCGCTCTGATAGTTGTCTCCTGGGTCGCTGTGGAGTTGCGCATAGCTTGTCAGGCGATGGTGCACGAAAGTATCCAATCTGCGCAAGGCTGCGCTGTAACCGCCATGGAAATGTGATGACCATGAAACACTTCTGTCATAAGTTAGATCGCGTAAAGCCCATTCCATTAGCTCTTCAAGGCTGTTCAGTTCGCTAAAGAAGCGATAATCCACTTCTGGCAATAAAACACGTAGGCTAGATGGCTGGGCTGTTTGCGCCCAGAGTGTGCTTGGTTTATCTATTTGCAAATAGTCCGGCAGGATGTTTAAAATCTTGGGGCGTAGGGTTGCCGCTGAATATTCCTCTTTGGGAGAAACAACTTCAACCGGAACAATAGCTTCCGTTTCCGCTATAGAATAGGGGACACCTTTTTCCTTTAGTTTTGTGCAGATTCCTGCTCTTATTTCTCTTTGCCAGCGAAGATATGTGCAGTCTAAGATTAGCTCTTCACTGCTTTGGGAAAGCTTTGTAATGATATGTTCCGCATCACCCAAAGTAATAAGAAAAGTAATCTGACGCTTTTGCAAGAGAAGCCCTGTTTCCCACAATCCCTCCAACATAAACTGATAGTGGCGGAGATTGGCTTCTGGTTCATCTTCGTTGATACAGAAAAGAACCAGTAGCGGTAGCGAGAGCTTATTGGCTGTGCGGATAGCCTTGTCTAAGGCAGGGTTATAGCTCTCTCGTTGGGCAGCCTGCATCCAGTAAAGGATGATTTTATCTTTTAGGCTCATCTTAGTGTAACTATCTGAAGCATCATTGTTTCCTTTGTATCCTTTTAGGCTTTTATTGGCTCATTCAGTATAAAGTTTAACTCATCCAAGGAAGAAGGCAAGCATATACAACGAAATAGTAAACCATAACGATTCTACTCATCCAATCAATTCGCTTGACTATTATTATAAGGTTGAAAAACATGTAAAAGTTAAGGAGTAGCGATGTGCGGAATATCAGGAATATATAGCTTTGATGGCAGAGCCATTGATGTGCATTTACTTAAAGCCATGACAGATAGAATACGTCACAGGGGTCCTGATGATGAAGGATATCTGTTGGTAGAATCTGCCAAGGCTAAGATGCAAGGCTATTCTGGGAATGAATCCACCGAAGAAGTGAAGGCAAAACATCCTGCGCTAAAAACAAGCGCAAAGGCTATGCTTGGAATAGGCTTCAGACGATTGAGTATTCTGGAGCTGCACGAGTGCGGGCATCAGCCCATGATAGATACAGAGCTGAATATCGGGCTTAGTTTTAACGGTGAAATCTTCAATTATATCGAGCTGCGCGCAGAGCTAGTCGCTATGGGCTACAGCTTTTTTAGTAAATCCGATACTGAAGTGATAATTAAAGCTTATCATGCTTGGGGTGATGATTGTGTTAAACGCTTTAATGGCATGTGGGCATTTGCCTTGTGGGACGGTAAGCAGCAGAGGCTATTTTGCAGCAGAGACAGGTACGGCATAAAGCCCTTTTACTATGTAATTGCAGAGGGTTGTTTGTACTGGGGATCTGAGATCAAGCAATTGCTCCTTGCTCCCATAGATAAGAGCTTGAACCAAGCTATGATTTGGCGCAGTCTGAAGATAAACTCCATGTTGGTTTATGATGATGAAACTTATTGGAAGAATGTCCATTGTCTAAAGCCGGGGAATAATCTTAGTATGAAACAGGGAAGCATAGAGATTAAGGAGTATTACCATTTGGATATCGATAGTTTTGAGCAATCTCCGCTTTCCTTCAAAAAAGCAACGGAAGCATATCAGGATATCTTTTTGGATGCCATTGCCTTGCAGCTACGTAGCGATGTAGCAGTGGGAGCAACGCTATCAGGAGGAATGGATTCCTCGGCAATAGTGTGCTCGGCAGTACGTAAGACAGCAGAGCCGATGCATACTTTCTCTTCGTATTATGCCAATACGCCTGCCTTGGATGAACGACAATGGATAGATAAAATTGTTCGGCATACGGGCAGCATTTCGCATTTGGTTACTCCCACCGCCGGCGATGCCATAGCCTGGTGGGAAAAAGCAACTGAACTGAATGATTTACCTATCGCAGCGGGATTTGTTTCCCAATACGCAGTGATGCAAAAAGCGCATGAAACGGGAATAAAAGTACTGCTTAGCGGACAGGGTTCGGATGAGCTTAGCGCAGGCTACAGGCATGCTTCATACCGCTATTTTGCAGATTTAGCCCGAGGTTTTAAGCTTGGAAGACTGCACAAAGACCTCAATAACTACCTGCCCAAAGGGAAAGTGGGAGAGAGCTTAGCCATGCTTGGCAAGATTGGTTTATCTACCGTGTTGCCCGAATCGGTACTTTACAAACTGGAGTTTTCTTACCTGCGTTTTGAGCCTTTTAATCATAGCTTCATACACGAAGCCAAGCATAATGCGGATGAGCAGATATTAGCCAAGATAGGCGATATCAAAGCCTCTCGCCTGTCTAATTTCCTGTATAACATGATGCACAATACCTCAATACAAACTCTACTGCATTTTGAAGACCGTATATCAATGGGCAATTCTGTAGAGAGCAGAGTGCCTTTTCTAGACCATCGTCTGGTGGATTTTGTATTTTCACTGCCATCTAAATTTAAGATTAAACCTCCATATACCAAGCTGATTCATAGGCAGGCAATGAAAGACCTTATCCCCCAGGAAATCTATCAGCGTAAAGATAAGGGTATCTTTTCTTCGCCTTTCTATCAAGATTGGATGAAGGGTGAAATGCGGGAATACTTGGCGGATATCCTGAATAGCAGCAGCTTCCGCCAAAGAGGGATATGGAATCTGCCTAAGATAAACCAACAATGGCAGATCTATCTTTCCGGTGAAACTGAGCCGGCAGAAATGCTGTATCAGACCTTTGCTTTGGAAATATGGTTTAGGGGATTTATAGACTAGAGGAGAATATGAAAAGAATAACTAATCTATTGCTAATTATAGGGATACTGTTTACCCTTAGTTCATGTAAAGTGGTAAAGAAACCCACTGTGGAGCGAGTTCAAGATATAAAAGTGGTATCCATTAATCCGGATAAGAGCGTGGTGAATGTCTCGCTGATAATAAAGAATCCTAATTGCTATAAAATTAAGCTGAATGAACTTAACATTGAGCTGCTGAATAAAGACCGTGGAAAAGTTGGCACCGCCTCGCTTGCCAAAGATGTGTTAATCCCCAAGAAAGCTTCCGTGAATTTGGATTTTAGGGTAGAATTGGACACCCGTCCCGTGGTAAAAATGGTAAGCAGCTTAGACCAAAAAGTACAATTCTTTATTAGTGGTAAGGGGCATGGCAAGGCGATGGGAATGGGACGCGACTTTAGCTTTGATGAACCTTATACACTTGATTTAAAAGAGCATCTTGAGAGTTTACTAACGAGGTTTTCATCTTCAGGGCAGAGTTTGTTTAAGATTCAGCGTACTAGTGTGGAAAAGGTTGGTTTGGGTGAAACTGAGCTGCACGTTAGTTTTATAATTCTAAATCCTTATGGTTTCACGTTCAATTTTAAGGGTTTTCCTTCGGAGATTTACATTAAAAACAAGCTGGTTGGTAGGGGTAACCTGCAAAACCAGTTGTATTTTAGCGAAAGCATCTATTCCAAAGAAGGCGTAATGGTGTTTAAACTAAGCAATGTTAAATCGGTTTTAGGTGCCATAGCGGGGGTGTTTAAGGGCGAAGTTGCTTACACTGTGAAAGGGAAGGTGATGCTAGATGCTTTGGGAATGGAAGTAAACAGACCTTATGAATATAAAGGGAGCATTCCACTTAGCATTTGGGATGTCCTGCTAAAGCAATGATACATCAGAAATTACTTGACACAAAACAAATATGTATGTTCAATGCTACGAACTCTAATAAAGGAGTATCAAGATGAAGAAACAGTTGTTATTTCTCTTAATTCTGTTGCCTCTGTTGTGTTTCGCACAGGTTTATACAGATTCTAACAACACCCCCGGCGACCAGAGTGTTGAAGAGGATGCTGATTATCCCGATGGGGCAGAGATGGGAATGAGCGGTGCCATTGGAACAGTAATGGTAGGCGACGAGCTTTATTCCCAAGTTCGCCTACTCCCGCAAATCAATATCGGGAAGTTTGGCTTTGGTCTGGATGTAGATTTATTGATTGATGGAGAGGGCAATGTCCGCAAAGAGGACTGGGACACCTGGCAGGACTATGTGAACAAAATCTATTTCATTAGTTGGGGAAGACGTAAAGACCCCTTCTATTTCAAGGTAGGCAGCATTCCAGATTATACTTTGGGGCATGGCTTGATTTTCAACCATTATTCCAATATGCTGTGTTATCCTGGTATAAAGAATGTTGGTGCTTATGTTGGGGTCAATACTCCTTTTTCTGGGCTTGGCTTTGAGGCTTTTACGCACAATATTCATGAAAACGAAGTACTTGCCGGAAGAGTACATATCAATCCACTGGCATTATTGGAGATTCCTCTTCTGGAAAAGCTAAAGATTGGTGTGAATATGGGTATAGACAGAAACCAGTTTGGTAGATTTGAGGATACAGATGGGGATAACATTCCTGATGTATATGATAAATTCCCCAATGATGCCAATTCTTGGCTGGATACGGATAATGACGGGTTTGCCGATAATGTGGACTTGGATATAAATGGCAATGGCGTGATAGACGATCCTAGTATAAACCACTATGTAGCACAACAATTCCCCGAAATAGTAGCTGATCCCAGCTATTTGGGCTACCAATTTGATACAAGCGTTTTACCTGATACCGTGCAAGCATATCCCAAAGCTGATGAAGTTACCGTTTATGGCTTGGACTACCAGATACCGCTTATTGAAACGGACTTGTTTTACTTTGATAATTATGGCGAAATAGCCAAGATTGATGGCTATGGAACCGGTGTTATATTCCCTGGTTTTAGCAGTAAGTTCCTTATCTTTGATGCCAAATTAGAATTCCGCAATTTTGGGGATCAGTTCTTGCCAGGCTATTTTGATATGCTATACAACAACCAACGCTCTAGTGTCCAATATTTAGAACGCCCTTCGGATGGACGCAGGGAATGGTCGCTTACAACCAAAGAAGCAACCATGGGTAACGTTAAATCCTCTTTGGGCTGGTTTAGCAGCTTGCGAGCAAACATCTATGACAAAGTTTTCGTAAAAGGTGCTTACCAGGACATGTATGGTGAAGGTGATTTCAGAGGTAAGTCCCTGTGGGGAAGCATAACAGTAAATCCCACCTTTATTAGCAATCTGAAAGAAGCTACTATCTATTATTCCCAGACTAATGTGAACTATATCGATTATAGACGCCTAAGAAATGAAGATGCCTATCTGTTGGGGCGTGTTTCTTATGCACTTTCTGATAATACCAACTTAGTGGGAAGATATAGCGAAATTTACAATGATTTGAATGCGGACGGAAGAATAAAGGGTAAGGATGAAGTGCAAACGGTTCTTACTTTTGGCGTGGAATTCGCTTTCTAAGCCTCTTACTGCGACCTATTAATAATAAAGCCAAGCTACATGCTTGGCTTTTTGACTCAAATTCAATTATAATGGGTAAGTGTCGTTCTTGCTTAAACCTCAGGTGATTCTCTCGTGACCCCCACGTGACCCCCACGTGAACCCCTCGTGAAAACGAGGGAATCGCCAGGGAAATACTTCGGTGTTAGAAGACATTGGTGCAAGGGCAGAACAAGGCTGTGTTGTGTTATCCCATTTGCTGTCTATTGCCATTCATATGATAGCACTGTGTATTGTAGTTTACATGAAAGCGATTTGTATCTGGAGTCCTTTGTGTCTATGCTAATTATATGTCCACCTATAACTTAACGGCACACTGGACTTCAGCACACACTTTCATTATCGGTAGCGAATGCAAGGCTTCAGTCAAGTTCAATGAGCCATCCATATCTTCTTTCTTGCCCATCATAATTGAACTTGAGCTGGCTCTATTAGCTAAGAAGTAAGGAAAGGGTTGCTTTTCAAGAACTTGGCAGGGTAGCCACCGCAAGCAAAGCCTTGCCATTTAGAACAACAGAGCTTTCTGCAGCATCTATGAAAGCTGCATCACCCATGCTAAGCACAAGCTCTCCTCCACAGTTAAAAGTACCATGCAAACAGAGAATAATTTGAGGTTTATTATCTGAGTATAGCTGATAATACCCCTCCAATTCAATTATTGATAGACTGAATTCTTTTGCAGGGGTTTTGTAGCTGTTTTTATAGTTGTCTTGTTTAATAGGAGACACCCAGTTAACCTGATGTGGTTGGAAGCTTGAAAGCGCTAAAAGCTTGTCTATATCTATGAACTTGGGGCTTAACCCACCTCTGATAACATTATCAGAATTTGCCATTAGCTCCAAGCCTGCTCCGTTTAAATAGGCGTGTAAGATACCTGCTTCGATGTAAATGGCATCAAATGCTTTTAGTTCTATCAGGTTAAGCAACAAGGGGGCAATAACGCCAGCATCGTACCTGTAATTGTCAATAAGATTCAGGCATACACTTTGCAATTCTGCGAGAGAGTTATCTGTGTGTGGTTTGAAGTGGATAATTTTGTCTATTGCATCATGCAATTTGGATTCGTCTGATGTCATAATCCCTTGGAAGAAAGCTTTTAAGGTAGCAGAATTGGGGCTGAGTGAAAAAGCTTGAAACTCCTTCCAGATATGCTCCAAGTGGAAAGCTTGTATGTTACTAACTATATCTGCGAAAGCTCTGAAGCCGCATAAAGCGGTAAAGTTTGTTAAAGCACACAGCAATTCGGGCTTATGATTAGCGTCTTTAAAGCAACGCTTAGGATCGTCCAGTGCTATCCCTAAGCTGTTTTCTAAGGCAAAACCTGCTTCAGCAGCACTTTTATCCGGATGCACCTGAATGGAAAGCGGTTTCTTAGCTGCAAGGACTTTCAATAAAAAGGGAAGGGTATCATTATATGTCTCTGCTGCTTTGCCAAGTATGGAGGCAGGGTTTTGGGAAATGTAGCTATCGAGGGCGATTTGCTGCCTGGCACAATCAACTAAAGAAGGTGCTTTGGGGTGTGCTCCCAGCCACATTTCTGCAACAGGAGTTCCTTCCATATCCTCCAAAGAACAAAGGCTCTGGATGAAACTGTCATCCCCCCAAGAGTAAGTTTGAAAAGTAGGTGTTAATTTGTGTGGCATAACTTATCCTTTGTTTAGCAGGATCGGAACCCTGCTCTACGGTTTAAAACTGAAAGTAAATAAAGGGTTGTATATCTGCTGAACGTGCTTGGAAAAGTATCCATATCACAACCGCCAATAAGAGCGATTGCAAGACAAGGGGAGACTTACCAAGTACCTTTTGAAAACCAAGCTCGAAACTATCAGGCATCCAATGGAAAAGATAACCCGCTCCAAGCAAAATAGCAACCAGACGATACTCAGCCATCCATTGCCAGAATATAGCCCCATTGAATACAGTAAATATGCGGCTAAGCATCAGCCAGGCATTGGCAAAATTCGGGGAACGGAAGAATATCCAGCAGAAACAGATAAAGTGGAAGGTAACAATTACTCCCACTGCTTTCATGAAACTGGTATTCATAAACTTGAAGTTCAAAACTAGTTTATCAAAAGCTAAAGCCAAGCCATGCATCCCGCCCCAAAATACGAAGTTCCATGATGCGCCATGCCATAAACCACCAAGCAGCATAGTAATCATTAAGTTGAAATACTGCCTTACCTTGCCCTTACGGTTTCCGCCCAAGGGAATATAGAGGTAATCTCTTAGCCATGTGGATAAGGAAATATGCCACCTTCTCCAGAAATCTGTTACACTGCTTGCTCGATAAGGAGAAAGGAAGTTTACTGGCAAATTAAAGCCCATCAAGGCTGCCAAACCAATAGCTATATCAGAATATCCGCTAAAGTCACAGTATATCTGCATGGCATAAGCATACACTCCTAGCAGGTTCTCGGCACCGGAAAAGAGCGCAGGATTATCGAACACCCGGTCAACAAAGTTTACTGATAGATAGTCTGCTATCACGCCTTTCTTCAGCAAACCTGCGAAGATAAGCACCAAAGCACGCGCAATTGTATCCTTATTGAGTGTAAGTTTCTTATGGATTTGGGGGATAAAGTAGCTTGCTCGGACGATGGGTCCAGCTACCAATTGCGGGAAAAACGACACAAAGAAGCTAAAATCAACGAAGCTATGCAATGGTTTTAGTTTGCCGAAATAGATATCTAAGGTATAGCTCCAGGTTTGGAAGGTAAAGAATGATATCCCAACGGGTAAAATGATGTCCATTAAGGGAAGCTGACCACCGGTTAACTGGTTTATTGTAACGATGATAAAGTTAGTGTATTTGAAGTAGCCTAAAGAACCAAGATTCCAAAGCAAGCTTAGTATTAATAATGAGCGTTTGGCAGCTTTATTGCGAGCATTGTAAATGCCAGCTCCTATTGCATAATTTACTAGAGATGTAAGCAGCAACAATAAAACGAAAGCTCCACTGGTCTTGTAATAAAAATACATAGATATCAGCATTAGATACCAGGTGCGGACTTTTACGCGCTTGACGATCAAAGGATAGAACAGCAGAATAGCTATAAAAAAGAAGAGAAAGAAACTGCTGTTGAACAGCAATGGCTGTTTAGGATTGTAAATCATGGCAGATATCAGCTCAGTTATCAAATGCATCATCAATCCATAGTTTCTGTGTTTTCACTATATTTCTTATAGCTTTTTACAACAGCTTGGTAAAACAAGTAGCCTTGCAGCATATAGCCTTTGGGGGTGTAATGAAGTAAATCCTTAGATGCCATTTGTTCCTTTCTCCACTTGCTTACGCTGCCTTTTCCTCCCATAACCTCAGTAAGATTCCACCAAGCACAGTTGTTATCTTTTGCAAAGTTAATTAAGGTTTTCTCTAGTTTTGCAAGGTCGGAATTATGTTTGCCCTGCTTATTGGAATCTGGAGGAAGGGTAAAGAGGACAGGAGTATCGGGATTGTCCTGCCTAAGTAATCGCATAAATTTGTTTAAATTAGAGCTAAACTGCTCGTTTCTATACCTTCCTTGTGCATCATTTGTACCCAATGATATTACTATTAAATCAGGATTAAGAATCCCAATTTGCTTAAACAAATGGGGAGAATCCAATAGATTATAGAAACCTGCTCCATTTACCCCGGCAGAATGGTACAACAAGCCAGGCTGAGTTTTTTCCAGCATAAGTCCGTATAGCACAGAAGGCTCTCCACTTATGCTAAGGCTTACTTTGCTTAGGGGATTATTCCAGGAAACGGAACTATAGCGATAATCTCCCCAGTTTATATCAATAACTGAAGAGGGGCTTTGCTTTACACTTGCGCTCAATCCTGGTTTAGCACTTATAACGCTTAACTTGTTGAAGCTGTTATCGGTGTTAAAGAAATTGTTCGTGGATAATTCCATAGATGAGTTACTGTTAGAATTCAATGCGTAACCAGAGATACCTCGGGTATTGTTATTCCTACTAAGCCCGCCAGAAGAGCTAATGCGATAATCATCGGGTTGATTGGTTCCTGCTGCACGTAAAGGGAAAACCAATCCTCTGCCCGCATTACCAAAATACTTTTGGAGTGATGAACGAGCTGTTCCGGGAAAATACCCTGATTGAATATGAGAATCGCCAATTTGGTATATGCTAACCCTATCCCGCAATCCACTTCTGAGCTGCATCAGTTTTTCATAGAAACCTTTCAAGGGGGTTGAATCATTTTGCAGGAGGTTCTTGTCTTGATTAACATACTTGAATTTCTTCAAATACTCATTGCTATCCAGCAAGAGATAATAGCTCTGGATGAACTCTTCCAGGGTATCCATATCTGGGGGATACTCTTCTGCGCTGAATAGCTCATCCATATAGTTTGATTCTGTATTTTCTTGTGCACTGGAAGTGTTTAGAATAAGCATAAAAAACATGCTTAGCACAAATAGGAAGATAGCTTTCTGGTGTTTCAATTACTCGCCTTTAAGATAGCTTAGCAGCATCGAGGCAATATGATCTCCACCAGAGCGTGTGAAGTGGGTGAAGTCCTTTCCTGCCCATGCAGGTTTATTGGCTACATAAGTTGGCATAGAGTCTTTCCCGCCCATAGCTGCAAAGAGATTCCAAAAGCCAGTCTTCATATCAAGAGCTACTTTGCTTTGAGTTGCTACCAGATATGGAATATCCGGAGAGGTAGTATAACCACCATTTTGTTTTATACTACGGTCATGGGCACTTATCAGGAGGATTGGAACACCGGGAAGCGAATCCTGAATATGCTTAATCGTTTGTTTCATGCCTTTTGCATAGTAACTGTAATCAGTAATTTTGGGGCTTGATACGTTTTCTCCGTATTGCAAAACGATTAGGTCATAGTTGAGGTATCTATCAAATCCTTGTAATACATCTTTATGAATACGCTGGAAATACATTCCGCTGTAGCCACGAATGGGGAAATTATCAACATACGCACCACTTGGTTCATCAAAACTTACCCCATAAACATGAATAGGGTCACTTGCAGAAAATTCCAGTTTCAGCTTGCTTATCGGGCTGCCAGAACTTAAATCTAGCATCTGCACACCAGCTCCAGGAGATAATCTCCGTTTTTGCATTGCTGCGCCGTCAAAGGAACACTTAACATAGCTGCTATCGGACGCCATGCTATAGAATAGGCGAATGCGGGAAAATGAAGCTGCACCACCTGCTATATCGGAGGCACTATATTCCACCCAGGGACTGTAGGAAACATAATAGCGGGTACTCTGTTTTTTGGGTTCGGGAGTAGCTACAAGAGAGCTATCCATAACAGCAAGGCTATCCAACTTCATAGGCTCAATTGCTTTTTCTGCTACATAATAGTTCCTTGGAATAAAAGTATAGCCTGTAAAGCCAAGCGAGGTTTGGTTATTTGAGCTACTCATAAACGAGATAGTTTCCCAGTTTTTAGAAAAACTGTGTTTGATAGTTCGCCTAAAACCCGACACGATGGATGTGATGGGTACTAATCCGACTCCCTTCCCTCCATGTGTAGCCTGAAGTTCTTGGCGAAATTTGGCGGTGATGATATCACCCTCGATGATAGAATCGCCAAAGTATGCAATTCGTAAGCTAGAATTAGGATTTTTCAGTTTCATGAGAAAAGGCTTGATTGGCATCAAATCGCTTGCGATGATTGCAGCCTCTGCTGCTTGCGTAGAGTCAATTGCAGGACTATTTTCTTTATTGGCAAGAGCTTGAAACCAATTCATTTTTTTTATGGGCACAAACTCATTATCCCATGAGGGTATAATAAATGCCAGTGCGCCTACTATTAAAGCAGCCAACGCAATTATGATTAGGGGTCTAACAAACTCTTTATTCATTTCTCATCTCATACATTACTTCATACATAGTCAATTTTTAGATAGCATCCATAAGTCAAGAATAATTTGGTTTTTGTGAAACAACGCTTAAACTATTAATAAAGGTTTTACCTTGCGGGAATACGTTTTCTGTGGAGTGTGGCTTTTTTGGAGTCAGAGCCTTGTGTTTTGTGTTAACTGAGGCTGCTGTAAGGAGAGACAATGTTACCTATAACAAGTTGTTATGCATCTGGCACGGGGTGGGCATCCTACAATCAATGAAGTATGATTTTGAAACTAACAATACAATAAGAGCTAAGAAAGCTTAAAAAGGAGCTATCAATGAAACGAACTATGTATTTTATCTTGTTTACTGGTTTGATGCTATTAGTATTATCATCCTGTGCAGCCCCCAAAACGGCACAGCCAACTGTTGCACCAGTTACGCCTGTTGCAAGCCCCTCCACACCTGCTGCTGTGCCACCAATTTCTGAGGCTATCGAGAAAACCTTTGATGAAATTGAAGATGCTAAAGCTGCCAAGAAAAAAAGCGATTTAGCGCATGTTCAAAATGTTGTAAATATGCGCAAGGTACAGCTACAAAACCTATATAGGCAAGAATCTCTTACTACACCATTTCAGGGGGCTATGCAGATTAAACTTTTTATCAATGAGGCAGGAAATGCACATAATTCGGAAGTAATAGTTACCTCAGGCAACTTCACTCAAGAGTTTATTAGCTCTGTTCAGAATGAAATGGCTAATTGGCGTTTTTTAGTTAGATCGCCACTTACCTATACCTTCACCATACAGTTCGTGAAATCATAATAACCAATATCTGCAAACATTACCAATACTAGTTGCTGCTAGATAGAAAAGAAAATTGTAACAGCAACCGTCACGGATGTTGCATGTGAGGGGTATGAAATTACAGAGAGTGTAGCGTCGATTTGGCTATAAGGATTCTTCCTTGCTTGAATTGCCCTATCATTGCCCACTCATTGCCCACAAAGAGGACAATGGGTGGCTAGTGATAGGGCAATTCCTGCTGGTGCGGAACAAAGTAATGAAGTCTAGAGGTCGAGAAGCATGTTGTAGCGCAGGACGATGTTTCTTTGACTAGTAAATATGGAGTCATTTGTTGGTAGCCCTTCAAGTTGTTTGGAGTCCTTCCTGCCAAACTTATTATTACTTGCTTCCTCAGTTTTTCTAGACCTTTATGTTTGCAAATGCATGATAATTTGATGGCAGGCTGGACTTCATCATTAGTTATAAGAATGGTAGATAGAGCTTTAGATATTACAATCGATGACTTTACTGAAGCCTTGCCTTCGCTACCGATAATGAAAGTGTGTCTGGAGTTCAAAGAGCCATTCCTATCTTCATACATACCTATAGTTTATTGGCTCTTTGGACTTCAGCGATATCCCCTTGTTATTTGGCTCAAGTTCAATTAGAGTGGGTGATTGTATATGTGGGCTGCTTGGCAACTAGTTTAGGCTGTTCAATTTTAGTCCCTTTAGGGATGATCGGTATTAGCGACGGGTTTTAACCCGGCGTGATAAATACGTCATATAAATGAACGGGGTGACAGGTGGCTTATTCTTTGCGTTAATACTTACGAACATATATGATTACATCTGTCGTCCCGCTGGGACTAGCAATGTTCTTTTTCTCCATTGTCGCCGGGTTAAAACCCGTCGCTAATACCTTTTGTCCCGCTGGGACTTCTCTTTTACATTTTTGGTGATCAAGTCTCCTTACCCACCATAAATGAACTTGAGCCATACCTATAGTTTATTGGCTCTTTGGACTTCAGCAATATCCCCTTGTTATTTAAAGTCCAAGGTGCCGCTAAGTTACAGTTATATATGAAGATAGTAGAGGCACCTTGGACTCCATAACATACAGCTTTCATGTAAAGTCCAGTGTGCCGTTAAGTTATAGGTGAACATATGATTAGCATAGGCACAAAGGACTCCAGGCACACAGTTCTCACTTGCTTTGCTCTTACTTGCTTTGCTCTCACCAGCTTTAATCTCACCTGCGCAGCTTTCACCTATAGTTCTTTTGCATTGACAATTTCTCCTTGATATGAGATTTGGTCTTTTCTTTAAAAAAGAGTAAAAAAGCGATTATATTAATGTGTCAATTGGTGGCGGTTAGTTTCGCAACAGTATGAAATAGTGGAGAATACGTGAGCAAGAATAAACAAACAGCGATTGTACCGATCAGAGAGAAAAATTATGCTGAGTGGTATCAACAAGTGATAAAAGCTGCTGATATGGCAGAAAACAGTGATGTGCGTGGCTGCATGGTTATAAAGCCTTGGGGCTATGCAATATGGGAAAACATTCAACGGGCTTTGGATATTATGTTCCGCGAAACGGGACACCGCAATGCCTACTTTCCTATCTTCATTCCCAAAAGTTATTTCGAAAAAGAAGCAGAACATGTAGAGGGATTTGCTAAAGAATGTGCAATAGTTACTCATAGCCGTTTGGAAAACGATGGTGCAGGCGGTTTGAAAGTTGCCGGTGAATTAACCGAACCTTATATCGTGCGCCCTACTAGCGAAACTATTATAGGAGCTTCCTTTGCCAAATGGGTTTCTTCATACCGAGACCTTCCCCTACTTATAAACCAATGGGCGAATATTGTCCGTTGGGAAATGCGTACTCGCCTATTCTTAAGAACTGCGGAGTTTCTGTGGCAAGAAGGGCACACCGTGCACGAAACAGAAGCGGAAGCTATGGAAGAAACAAGAAAAATGCTGGGAGTTTATGCCACATTCGCCAAAGAGTTTCTTGCTCTTCCTGTGATACAAGGGGAGAAAACAGAATCCGAGAAATTCCCCGGTGCTGTAACCACTTTTTGTATTGAAGCTATGATGCAGGATAAGAAAGCATTGCAATCCGGAACTTCACACTTTTTAGGGCAGAACTTTGCCAAATCATCAGGCATTAAATACCAGAATCGCAGTGGCGAAGTAGAATATGCCTGGACTACTTCCTGGGGTGTTTCCACACGGCTGATTGGTGCGCTAATTATGGCTCATAGTGATGATAATGGGCTGGTGTTGCCGCCTAAGATTGCACCCTCACATGTGGCGATAATTCCCATCTATCGCAGCGAAGAAGAGCATGAGCAAGTTCTCGGCTTTGCCAAAGATTTAGAACAACAACTTAAGCAGTTAAGCTTTGAAGGCGTTAAAGTATATGTTGAATTGGACGATAGAGATATCACTTCCAGCGAGCGTAACTGGCATTGGATAAAGAAAGGGATACCTTTAAGAATAGAAATCGGACCTCGTGATATAGCCCAAAACACTGTTATGGTAGCCAGAAGAGACCAAGAACCACGGGAGAAAGAAGCGGTAGCAGTAGATATGTTGCCATCTTTTGTTTGCGACACATTATCAGCTATTCAGGATGGTTATTATCAAAAAGCACTCGCCTTCCGTGCGGAAAACACCATAGAAATAGATGATAAGCAAGAGTTTTATAAGTACTATACGCCCAAGAATTCTGGACAACCAGAGATTCACGGTGGCTTTGCCTCTTCGCATTGGTGTGGAGATGCCGCTTGCGAAGAACAGATAAAGAACGATTTAAAGGTTAGCATCCGCTGCATACCTTTCGATGGGAAAGATGAGGCAGGAAAGTGTATTTGCTGTGGCAAGGAATCTAAACGTCGAGTGATATTCGCCAAATCATATTGATATGAATGCAACGATAATCAGCATAGGCAACGAACTGCTACTGGGTAAGACCATAAATACCAATATGGCGTATCTTGGGGTTGAACTTGCCAATTTGGGAATTCCGGTTGATTATTCAATAATCATAAAAGATGATCCTATCGCAATAAAAACAGCGTTAAAAAAAGCTTGGAAATATAGCGATGTTGTTATCACAACTGGTGGTTTGGGACCCACAGAGGATGATCTTAGCAAAGCTGCCATTGCAGAGTTTTTTGACAAGGAAATACAGTTTGACGAAGATGTGTGGCAACATGTCCAGAGCCTCTTTGAAAAGCGGAATATGCAGACACCTCCTATCAACAGAAATCAGGCGATGGTTCCCGATGGTTTTATAGTACTAAGGAACGAGCGAGGAACTGCCCCGGGCTTGTACTATAAGGAAGGGAATAAGCTGTTTTTTGCCTTGCAAGGTGTTCCGCTTGAAATGAGATACATTTTTGAGACTCACATGAGGCAGATAATTGCTAATAGCTATCCTGATATAAAACCAATTATCCAGAAGACAATACACACGTATGGAATATCTGAATCTAATTTGGCAGAACTGTTTAAGCTGGAGGAGCTACCAGAAGGGGTTGCCTTAGCTTGGCTACCGCAAACAGGCAGAGTGGATATGCGCTTTTATGGCTGTGATATTAAGCAAATAGAGAAAGCAATCGTTCTCGCCAAACGGAAAATTACTCCGTATATCTGGGGTTTAGATAACGAAACGCCGGCAAGTGCCTTACTAAAGTTTCTTGATGAGCAGAGCTATACTCTAAGTATAGCGGAATCTTGCACAGGTGGTTGGACACAGAAGATGCTTACAGATATCTCTGGTGCATCTCACAGCTTTCTCGGGGGGATTGTATCCTATTCCAATGATATGAAAACCAATGTTTTGGGAATAAGTGCTAATATTCTCAACTCTTATGGAGCTGTAAGCAGCGAATGTGCACAAGAAATGGCAATAGGAATAAAAGAATTGACAAAATCCTCTCATGCTATATCAATTACAGGAATAGCAGGACCAGAAGGCGGTTCTGCCGAGAAACCATTAGGGACGGTGTATTTTGGCTTTGCCGCCAAAGAACAGAATTGGTCTGTTAAACAAATCTTCACCGGAGATAGAGATTCAATACGCTATAAAGCTTCAGAATTTGCTATCCTCGAGATTGTTAAATCTCTTCAAGGTAGGAAATAGTTGATCATACTAATCATTGGCAGTGGCGGACGAGAACACGCTTTGGCGGAATGCTTTGCACGCAGCAAGGGAGTAGAGGAAGTAATTGTATCTCCCGGGAACGATGGCATAGCCATGTTCTACGATTGTGTTAAGTTGTCTAGCCACCAAGAGATTAGGGATTACTGTATTAAAGAAACAGTCGGTTTGGTATTTATCGGACCTGAACAGCCCATTGAAGAAGGGCTTTCCGATTACTTGCGTGAGGCAGGGATAAATGTGATTGCCCCCAGCAAGTTTGCAGCACAGCTTGAGACCAGCAAGGTATTTGCCAAAGAGTTAATGCAAAAATGGAAGATTCCTACTGCCAAGTATTTAGTTTTAACCTCAGAAACTGGTATAGAATCAGCACTACAAGATTTCTCATACCCATTGGTAATAAAGGCAGACGGTCTAGCTGCCGGTAAGGGTGTACATATAGTTTATACAAGGCAAGAAACAATAGACGTATTGGATAGCATGCTTACAAAATCAACTGATTCAATCAATACAAAAAAGGGAGTACTCTTAGAGGAATATTTGCAAGGTTGGGAAGTATCTTTATTTGCCATCAGCGATGGTATCAATTATGTTAGCACCGTGTTTGCCCAAGATCATAAACAGGTATTTGACGGAGATCTGGGTCCCAACACGGGGGGTATGGGTGCATACGCTCCTGTTCCCGAAGCTGAAGTATTCCGCAAACAAATTGAAGAAGGTATTATATCGCCAACTCTTGCAGCTATGCGAGAATTGGGATACCCATACCAAGGAATCCTGTATTGTGGGCTTATGATCACTAAAGAAGGACCCAAGGTAATAGAATTTAATTGCCGATTGGGAGATCCTGAAGCAGAAGTATTGCTCCCTCTGTTGGAGAATGACCTGCTAGAAGTGTGCCATGCAATATTAGGTACTAACGTAGATAAATTGAATTTGAGCTTTAAACAAGCCACTGCTTTAGGCGTGGTGATGGCATCATCCGGTTATCCCGGCAACTATCCCCAAGGGCTTCCCATCGATTTTCGGGATTCCTTTGCAGAAGGGATATATTTCTCTGGTGTAGCCAAAAATACTGAAGGACTGGTAACAGCCGGAGGTAGAGTAATGTGTGTTGTTGGAATTGAAAAAGATATTGAAACAGCAAGAAAGCAAGCCTACGAAAAGGTGCAGGGCATTAGTTTTGCATCCCAATACTATCGCACAGACATTGGCTTACGTACCAACATCCTCTAAAATATGGAGTTATAAATAGTATGCGAAGATACATATTGTGCCTTATCCTGATACTCCCAGTACTCTTGTGTGGCGAGATATTTCAGCTGTTACAAGAGAATCAAGATCTGCTTGATATTAAATTTACACTACCCCAATATTCAATTGAAGATGCTATAGCTAATGGAAACAATTGGCAAAAGATAGTGTGTGATGATGGGACTGTCAGCGGAAATGAAGCACATCCGGAGCTTATGGTATTTTCTACTGCCGTAGCAGTTCCCGTGGATGGAGATTATAGCATCAGCGTAGAATCGAGTGATAGTAAAAAGCTATCAGGGATATATCTTCAGCCCATGTTAACAATGAAACTATCTGGTGAAGAGACAGTTTATTCTCGTACTATGGATTTTAAAGCCTACAACAACTCTGATTTGTTGCCAACGCAATTAGCCGAGAAAGGAACTGAAGCTTTTATTGGTAATCGGAAATTTATCCCTTTAAGAATTAATCCGTTTCAGTACAATGCCAAAACCCGTGAATTGTTAGTTCACGAGCTGATATCTATCCGAGTTATTATTCACGGCACTAAATCTGCCACTAGAAACTGGCAAACAAAAAGTAATCCCTTGGATTCTTCAAGCTCTTCGTTCTTTTTGAACGATTCCAGTTCAAAATCATGGCGTCGTGAGAGACAAAAAAGTACGAGCTATCAATCTCCTAAAAGTGGAACCAACGGGGTAAACGAGATTCAGATAATAGTTGATGAAGAAGGAATTTATAAAGTTAGCTACCAGTATTTGATGAATCTGATAACTGTAATGGCAGATTCTCTGCAGATTGTTATGGATTGGACTCCTGCCTCAGTAGATCCACGCTACCTTGAATTAAGCGATGAATATGGACAAACCCCAATAAACTTTATCGGTGAAAATGATGGCAGGTTTGACCCTTCAGATTATTTTGAGTTCTTTGGAGATAGGCATTACGGTGAAACCTCTTACATGGACGATTTCACTGCCGAGAATGTTTACTCTTTGAAACTCATTGATAGATTCGGGGCACGCATGGTTGTGGAAAATGGGGGATTGGTTGTGTCCGATGTTCCGGTAAGCTCTATCCCAGATGCTTATGAAGAAACATTTCATTTCGAGCAGCAGCTAGTAAGCGATAAACTGGGAAATGGATGGGCACAAAATAATGATTTCTATAGAGAAGACATATGGTTTTGGAAGAGGATAACCGCTCCTAATCTAGATATTATACCTGTTGAACTTCAATACCCCAAGGATTCGACCTTATTGAAAGCTTCTGCAAAAGTAGCACTCATGGGGTTGACCTATTATTCCGGGCATTTGGGTGTTAACCAATACGATCACGAGGCATCAGTTCGGTTAAATCAAGCTATGATAAACACTCATTCTTGGAGGAACCAATCAGAACAAATATTTACTAATCAAACAGAAATTCCCAATACAGCCTTAAGACATGGCACGAATAATTTCTACATCAGCCTTTCTGGAAATACTGTTATGGGAGACAAGGAACAAGTGATGCTGGATTATGCTGAGATAACTTACTGGCGAGAGTATAAAACAGATCAGGACTTCATGAAGTTTACTAAACCTAGATTGGCAACCCGTAATCTAATGCAATTCCAGCTAGAAGGGTTTTCAAATCAGAATGTATCCGTCTATAAGATTGGCTCCAGTGTGTTTAACAACTTGCAGATTGAGCCATTTAATCTGGAGGGTATTGCCCCTTGGACTGTAACCCTTCAGGATAGTGTAGCTTCGACAGCTGTAAGATACTATGCAGTAACAGAGGAGCTAAAGAAGACACCGAAATCGGCAAGATTGAATATCCCAAATGATATTAAGAATGCAGGTAATTTTGCAGATGTTGTAATGATTACTGCTAGAGAGTTTGTAGATGCTGAAGGCTCATTACAGCTTGTCGATAACTGGCAAGCTAACGGCTACAGTGCCAAAATAATAGATGTGCAGGACATATACGATGAGTTCAATGCTGGAATAGTGAGTGGTGAATCAATAAAGGAATTTATCAGTTATGCTTATAATAATTGGGATGAACCACAGCTAAGCCATGTTGTACTTCTTGGTGAAGGGGTAGAAGATACACGCGATGGCAGCCCCTCTCGAATCTATAACATTATTCCAGCTAAGAAAGTATGGACATCCGAAGTTGGTGCAATTGCAAGCGATAATTGGTATGCCTGTATTGTGGGGAGTGATCCATTGCCAGATGTAGCAATTTCACGAATTTGTGTGTGGAAAAAGCAACAGATACTTGATTATGCAGCTAAGGCAACTTCTTACTACAATAACCCTCAAACTTCAAAACTTTGGAATAGCCATGCAACGTTAACTGCTGGGGGGAAAATTATAGATATTGATGATATTTTTGCGCAGCAATCTGAGATCATTCGCCGGAAGTCTATTCCAGCAGATTACCGCGTTACTAAAGTTTATACCAATACGCAAACTGTAAGTACAGACTATTTTGGAGGCTCGGCACAATTAAAACAGGCGTTTAATAGTGGAACTAAATATCTTCAGTTTATGGGTCATGGTGGTGGTAGAATTTGGGCTGATTACAACCTGTTTGGGTTCAACGATGTGGCATCTCTAAACAACACCGTTTATCCCATCGTTGTATCCCTGTCTTGTTATGGCTCAGCATTTGATACAAATGGCATGGCTTCCATAAGCGAAGCATTTGTGTTGCAACCCGGTAGAGGTGCGATAGGTACTGCTGGGTTTTCGGGACTAGGTTACAAAGTTCAAGATCTAGATTGGGGTTTAGCTTATACAGATGCTCTGTTTAAGCAAGACTTTTCAAGTGTAGGGAAGGCTTGGCTATTTATGTTAGCTAAGTTCTACACTGTTGCATCATCTAAACTAACACAATATGCGATGACCAATGGAGCTGTGTATATGGGCGACCCGCTTATATATATGCGTAAACCTATAACTGGTATACCTGTAAATGCAGCTAATAATGTCCTCGATCCGGGCGAAACACTTCATGTAACTGCAACATTTCCTCAGGATGTATCTTTCGCAAGACTCTATGTTACCAAAGAAAATGAGATAGCAGTCAATATTCCTTATGACCGCCCGGTTGATAATGGGAACTTTGCAGCAGAATGGACTAATGCTGATACATTAGCAACTAATTATACGCACAAAATATACGTCGCAGGTTATTCGGCTACCCATGAATACACTGGTCGCTCAGTATTTAGCGTTGGTAAACCAAGTGTAATGCACATATCAATAACTCCCGCAGAACCTACTTGGCGGGATTCAGTATCATTTAGTGCCAAGGTGTTTAGTGCAGTTCAGGTTTCAAATCTCACATGTAGAGTTAGAGTTGATGGTTCATGGGTAAGTATTCCTATGCAGAAATCCGATTCTGACAGTACAATATATGTAAGTTCAAGTAAGTATCCCCCCAAAAAGACAGCCAAAGAGGTATTCTTTAAATATGACCTTATCACTTCAGATGGGAACGCCGAATCATACCTAGATCAGTATGTCGTGCGAGGACCTGAATTGGTGCTAAAGGATATTAAACTTGAGCAAGACGGGCAAAATCTTCAGATTAAGGTTCTGGGTGCTAATGTTGGCGATGCGAATTCGATAACCACGGATTTAAGGCTGTTTTGGGGACTTCCTGGAGCTTCCTATAATGCCCTCACATATTTCTCGAAGCAAGATTACTTACCACTTACGGTGGGACAGGAGAGATGGGAAACGATTCCCATAAACGGTCTTGCGAACGCAAACTTAAAGTTCCAAGCGAGAGTAGATAGCAGTAACGTGAACCAAGAATGGAATTCTTACGATAATGCCGATGCTGACAGTACCTTTATCTACAATGAAACTAATTACATTGATTTAGAAGTGCCTCTAAACTATTTTAGTGTGGATAACACAGGAGCGACCATAAGTAGCATTGATGGCAACTTAAGCTGCATTATACCTACTGGTTTGGTTAGCACGGGACATTCATTCTTTACTGTTGCTGCATCGCCACCCATGGAGTATTTAAATCAACCGGATGTTAAACCGCTTATGCTTAGGTCTCTGGAAAGCATCTCAGCAAACCAGTACTCTGTCCCTTACGAAGTATCAACCTTGAATAGCGGACTTATAGATGTAAATGGTACGTTTGTGAACGAGAAGAGCGTGACGCTGCTATTCTTCTACAATCCGACTGATGCCGCCACGCAGTCTTTAGAAGATGGAAACTCCTATAAAATCTATCGTTACAACGCAGAGTTTAAAAAGTGGGTATTGCAAGGCGGTCACATAGACACCTCTGCAAACACTGTAACTTTAGAGGTCGATCGTCCTGGAGTTTACACTCTATTTCGTAATGCTGACAACACAGTTCCCACGATAGACGTTAATGTTCAAGATCAAGAGTTTACTGTCGGTGGGTACATTGCAGGGAATGGAGTTATCTCGCTGCTGTTATCTGATGCGAACGGCATCAACGTGATTGATGATGCTATTAGGCTATTTATGAATGGAGTTCAAGTTCCACAAGAAGATTACGTAATCTCAGTAAACCTTGAGAATATAAATCGCATTCCCATCAAGTATCAACTGTCTCTTGGCAAGGGTAATCATGAGTTAAAGGTAGATTGTAGGGATTTGAATGGTATGTACAACACCAGAGATATCCAATTTGTGGTGAATGATGAATTTGATATTGTGAATGTGGCAAATTATCCTAACCCAGTTTTAGGAAGAGCTGTTGAGCCAAAGAATGACGGAAGAACTCGCTTCACCTATGTGCTTACAGATGGAGCAGATGAGGTAACTATCAAGCTGTTTACTGTTAGTGGCAGGTTGGTTAAAACGTTTAACAATCTTCCCGTTGGTGTTGGTTATCATGAGTATCCCAGAACTCTATATGGATGGGATTGTAAAGACGATCAAGGTTACAGTCTTGCAAATGGAGTTTACTTCTACAGGATTATTGCAAAACAAGGCAATAAGACAATAGAGAAAACCCAAAAAATGGCGATATTGAAGTAGGAGGAAGGAATGAAGAATCTTTTACTAATGCTAATCGTACTAATTGCCTGTCTTCCGCTTGCTGCTGGTAGATATGCTGGCGATTTCATGATGATTGGAGCAGGTGTCCGTTCTCTTGGTATGGGGGGTGCATTTGTTGCTCTTGCAGATGATGGTTGTGCTATGTACTGGAAGTCTGCTGGTATCAGCAATATACGCGAATCAGAACTCTCCGCGATGCATGCTATCTTATACAAAGGATTGGCATCTTATGATCACATTACCTTTATTCAGCCTTTGCCAAATGAGGTATCAATCGGCTTTAACGTCACCAGATTAACGGTAAGCGATATACCATATTTTAGCGAAGAATACCTAATTGGCACCAATGTTGATCAACGCATAAACGATTTCCAATACCATTTGCCAGGTGTCCCTGATGATAAGTTTAACAGTAGAGATGATCTTTATCAGTTCTCTTTTTCCAAGAACTTACACTATGATGCTAACATGGGTTGGTTGTTTTTCGAAGTTCCGTTTGATTTCAGTTTTGGGGGAACTATCAAGCTGATCAAGCGTGCGATTTGGGATAACATGGGAACCGGAACAGGATTGGACTTTGGCTTTAAGGCTAAAACAGACCTTTCTGTTATCTTCGATCAAGAAAAGCTTGGAGACCTTCATTTTGGTGTTAACTTTCAAGACCTTGCAGGTACTGATATTTCTTGGGACACGGTTAGTGAGATTAAAGATGAGGTGCTCTTTAATACAAAAATAGGTGTGGCTGTTGTTCAGCCAATACCAATATTGAAATCAACAGTTAGCCTTGCTTACGATTATGATTACGTTTACGAAGGCACCAAACACTACGGAATAGACTGGGATTATAATGATAAAGGCAATCTCAGAGCTGGTTATTATGACAAGAATTTTAGTTGTGGTGCATCAGTAAAACTATATGGGGTGATGTTAGACTATGCCTTAATTACCAATCCCATAGGTTTAACCAATCGTCTCGGTTTGAGAGTAAGGTTTTAGGAGTTCATAAAATGAAAATTCAACTAATCGCCCTACTGATTATTATAATATTAGGGTTGTTTTCCTGTTCTGGCAGCGATCCCTTAGATCAAGATACCGATCCCCCCTACAGTCCTATATTGAGACCGCATTTAGGTGATACAGGAGATGCTCCAGTTTTTTGGAATAATCAAAATATCATTATAACAGATGAAACAAATGGCATTGATGCAGTATCAGACGGCAATTTTATTCGGATTCCCTGGGAACCCTTTGTAGATACTGACCTTAGCCATATAAATGTGTTCAGGTTTTCAAATCATGATACAACTCCGGTTGAAATAGCCTCAAATGTACCAGCGTCAGACACATATTATTTGGATACAAGTAACGATTTAGTCCAAAGATACTGGTATTCTTACTATATTCACCTTTACGATGGAAGTGGCAATTTTAGCATATCTGATACCGTTAGCTACGCTTTATTAGGAAAGTGCACCCTTGTCTCCCCTCAAGACGGTGCTACGGTATCACCGATTAGCCTTACATTGCAATGGTCGGACATGGGTACAAACGCCAGTTCCTTCAGAGTTCTTATATGGAATGAATCAGGTAAACTTATTTATACAGAAAATCAGCTTATAGATATCCCTGCTGGTACCTACGAAATTACGGTTCCCAACAATTTGGAAATAGAGGATGATGTAGTAATATCTTCTGGCGACGTGTTGCGTTGGAGAGTAGATGCTTTCGATTATGATGCCACTCAGGATGCGGATATGGGTTCAGAATCTCAGGAACGTACTTTTATTATACAGTAAGTTACTCCCTAGAAAACGTGATTTAAAGAATAGATAAATGGTTATTTGTAAAGCAGGGAGCAAATTTAGCTTGACTGTTACAGTAAACTACAGATTTTTACATAAAATGATAAAGAGGATATTGTGAAGAGGATATTGCTTGCACTTATATTGATGGGGTTTGCCTTCTCTCTGTTTTGCCAAGGAACAGGGAGTTATGCTCCATCTTCGAACATTTCTGCATACACATATGATGGTATTCGCAGTGGTGTGGAAAAGTTGAAAATGAACACTTTTATCTTGGGTCAGGTTTATAAACCTGGGCTTTATGTGGTTCCAGATGATACCGATTTTTTAGAACTTCTTGCGTTAGCAGGAGGTCCCAAAGAAGATGCCAAACTCTCGAAAATAAGACTGGTACGTCCTTCTGCAGAGGGGGAAAAGGTGATCTGGGTAAACTTCAAAAAGTATCTTGAAACTGGAGATGGTAGTTTGATTCCGGCTCTGCAACCAGGTGATACGGTAGTGATCTCCGGAACAATATTCTATGCATTTTCGCGTGTAGCTGATTTCTTATCCAAAGCGGCAATCGCACTTAGTGTCTATAATTTAGTCACAAACATCAAATAGTGGGGGTCTTAACTACATGGAAAATCAAAACAATTCAGCTCCAATTCAAGACGAAATTAAATTATCAGATTATCTTCGCATAGTTCTTCAATATCGTTACCTAATCGTTCTGGTGTTCTCGGTGGTTGTGGTTTCAACGGTGTTCTATACAGCGAGACAACCCAAAATATATTCTGCTGCTGCGAGAGTGTTGTTGGAGGACCAAAAGGGCAGTACAGACCTGATGTTCTTGGCAACTCCTGGTGTTGGGAAAAACAGCTTAAATAACCAGATTGAGCTAATTCGCAGTAAACCCATAATGAGTTTAGCATGGGATATCATGAAAAAATATCCTGATTGGGATGCATTCCCTGCTAATGTCTCTGGAAACCCTATAGGAAGCCTTAGCCGCATGAAGGTGGAATCGAAAAGAGAAACTGACATTCTTACAATTAGTTTTGAATCTACTAATCAGACAGAAGCCATGGCAGCGGTAAACTCGATATCTGAGGCTATTCAACAGCAAAACACCCAGTATGCCCGCTTGGAATTTACCACTATCCGCGAGTTTTTAGAAACTCAATTAGATGCAATATCCCGCAGACTCCAAAGCTCTGAAAACGATTTACGTGAATTTAAGAATCTTAATAAACTTACTCAGCTTTCGGCAGAAACAACTCAATTGATTCTTCAATCTTCAGATTTAGAAGCAGTATATGAAGCCTCTCTTACCGATCAAGCGATAAAAGCTAAGTCCCTTGATATGCTTAACCGTCAATTACAAGAGCAAGATTCCCTGCTGGTTGACGTAAACAACATACTTAAAGCCCCATATATAAATGAATTACGCAAGCAGATTGTGGAAACACAGACTTTGATATCCAAGCTGGTTACCAAGAATGAATATCCTCTTGATCATCCTCAGATACTGCTACTAAAACGTGAAATGGAGAATGCTAAAGCCACTCTAGATCTTGAAGTACGCAAGCTTGTTGCTCTTTCAGTTAATAATGATCCCTTAGCTACTCGTAGCGAATTGCTTGGCAAGATTATCCAAGCTAATCTGGAACTTGAAATGGCACGCGCAAAAGTAGATGGACTGGAACAGACCAAGGAAATGTACGACCAGCGGATAATCGCAATCCCCAATACAGAGCTTGAACTTGCACGCTTAATGCGAAACATGTTGTTGGATGAAAAGATACATGGCATGATGATGGAAAAGTATGAAGATGCCAAAATCGCTGAGCAAGCAAAAGTTGGTAATGTTAGGATAATTGATTTTGCAGAGCGCCCCACGAACCCAATCAAACCCCGTGTATCAATGAACATTCTGGTAGGTATTATTCTCGGTTTGGGTATGGGTATTGGTGCTGCATTCATAGTTCATTCGCTAGATACAAAGCTGCGCACTCTTGAAGACATGGAAACCTATGTCCGCCTACCTATCATGGGCACGATCCCTTTAATTCGTGAATCTGAATCCAAGCTCCAAGAATTCAACTACATGATTGAAAATGCTGAGGGTGAAAATAGAGAACAGCTTACGCGCTCTATGCACTTTGTTATGATGCAGCTTGTTTCACACTATGCCCCCAAATCTCCCATAGCTGAAGCTTACAGGACTCTCAGAACCAACATTCTTTCACGTAAGGCTGAGGGGAGCACCACACTGCTTATAACATCTTCAGGCCCGAAAGAGGGTAAATCTACTACCATTTCCAATTTATCGATCACATTAGCGCAAATGAACAACAAGGTTTTGCTTGTTGATATGGACATGCGCAGACCAACTATACATGCTAAGTTTGCTCTTGAGAAAGAAAACGGCGTTAGCGATTACCTTATAGATCCGGATGTGACAATAGATCAGGTTGTGAAAGCATCTGGAATATTAAATCTGGACATTATCACCAGTGGTTTTGTGCCGCCCAATCCCTCTGAGTTAATCGCTTCACCTCG
>JAQUJJ010000167.1 GCA_028681035.1 Candidatus Cloacimonadota bacterium | reverse complement strand
CGCATATTTTCTCCTGATATTCTCTCAAACTTTAGCATAGCACACAGTACTTTACCTGTTTGGTACAAGACTCTTTATTTGAACAAAACAGTCAATCTATTTCTCTGCATCAGCGCCAAACCCCTCCTCTTAGAAGCCATTTTTACCCCCGAAACGCTGTATTCATCCGGCCAGTATAGGATTTGATGCGTCTCGCGTCAAACAAGGCCAACGGCCTTGAAAACAGACGAGTAAGCTCAAAAAAAGAGCTCGCCCCTGCTCTTGCAAACGAGGCCTTCACAATCCAGTAGTTCTCGCACCCCATCCATCAGCCAATATGCTCTTTATCTGCGTCAATCCGTCTAATCCGTTCAATCCGTGTGACTATTCTTCTGCTCACTACACGCACCTTCTGAAGAGCTTGTGAGAAAACTAAAATCCACCATAGAGATGTAAAGCCTTTAGTTTTGGGCCCTGAGCCAGTTCGCGCATAATATCCCGTAAAATGAGTCTCATATCGGCACAATAAAGCCTAATATGCGTCCATATACTGAGCAAGAGGTAAGAAATAATATGATTAAGACAAAGCATGCGCCGTTTCCTAACACCTCTAGATAGCTTAGCCTGGTTCGTTAGATTCCAAAGACGCTTGAAGTTGTATGCAAAGGCATATAGCGAGAGCTCGTCCTCTACCCTTCGCTTGCCCCGGGCTTTGAAACCATTGTATCCCATCATGTTAGCTATAGTTCCAAACACATGCTCCACAATAGTCTTACGCCTTTTCTTTTGCTCCTTGGCTAGTTCAGTTTCCATCAAATTCTTATAGCATTCCTTGAAAACCTGATTCTCAGACATCCTGCGAGTTCGCCCTGATTTTGACTTTGTACATATGCCCATGAGCTCGCAACTATTGCATTTATTGCAATGGTAACTGTAGTAGTATTGGCCGCGAGTGTATTGCTTGCCGCGAAATCTCATGATCTTACCCATAGGACAGATCATCTGATCGTTTGAGCTATCGTATTTAAATACAAGGCCCTTAATCTCATCGGAAGACTTCTGAAGACTCACGAAAAGGTCAGCGTCTAACTCTTCGCTAAGTTTCTGGATATCAAGGTAGTTAGTGTATCCTCTATCGGCCAGAATGACTGCCGGTTTTGTTCCCGTTGAATCACTGACTGCTTTGATTACATGATAAAGAGAGGAGCTATCGCCTGCAGAGTCTACGAACTTGTGCCCTGCAATCATGTGATTCTTTGCATCCACTACCATCTGCACATTATAACCGGCAACTTTACCCCTCCGGCTCTTAACCAGCAGTGCATCTTGATCGGTCGGAGCAATATAAGCTATGCCCTTCTCTTCGGCAATATCAATCAAACGTTGTGCTTTATCACGTTTCTCAATAGCTTTTTCCAGCTCCGAGGGCGTCATGTCGCTGTCAGCCCTGGTGGATCCGTTATTCTGGCCATCATCAGACTCTTTACTGGTAGCCCAGTCGGCCTTGTCATCGCCAAGATAATTCTCAATAGTTTGGTTGAGTTCAGCAACCTGTTCTTTTAGTTTTTTGAGTGACTTCATATCTCTGGCAGCATTGGCTTTGACCTTAGTGCCATCAATTACCCAAGTCTGGTTGCTGATGTAAGCTTCTTCTCTAAGAATCTCTCGAAAACGCTCCTCTACCTGATGAATAAAGCTGCCATGGTTTTTCTTGAAATCCGCTATGGTCTTGTAGGATGGAGTTTGGCCTTTGATTAACCATCTGACTTCCAGATTGATCTTGGCGGCACTCTCCAAATGTCTGCAGGTGACAATCTTATTCAAATAGCCGTAAAGATATAACTTAACCAAGCTTACTGCAGAATATGCTCTTCGTCCCACCCTGCTTTTACCTGTCGGAATATCTATATTCCCACTTTCAATGATCTCATCAATTAACGAGTCCAGTTGACGTACCGGATTGTCCAACTGAACCATCTCATCTAAAGTGGCGATTACTACTTGTTCCCGAGGATTTCCTGTGATATGCATGACATTAAACTTCCTTAACGTTATTGAGGCCAATTATATATGACCACAATACTTGTCAAGTCCTTTCTTGCCAATATGATAGAATTCTCTCACAAGCTCTGAAGACAGCGCTACGTCCGCCAAAATCCCCCTACCTATCAAGCTGACAATCCAGTCTATAGCCCCTGGATGATCTTCACTATCAAACACAAATTCCTGCCCTATCGACACCGCCGTGAGCTTGTACATATCCCCTTCCTTTTTCCAGCGCCCCGGGTCCTGATGATAAGTAGGCAGCATAGCCTTGTCCTTGTTATACAAAAACTCCGGCACCAGCCAATCAGTGCATTTTCCCGATCCTGGTCTGGTGAGTTGCAAATCCTCCCGATACTCTGCAAATTTACCCACACCCCCGTCCTCAATGATGACCTTCTGATCTATCACCAGGTCCTGTGCTCCCAAGTATAGCGCTTTCCCCTTTACGCCTGGCATATAGAAATAGGGATGATGGCTCATCCACTCCTGAATCTTATCTCCGGGCTCATCCAGATCGATCACATCCTCCACCTGAAACCAGCCCCAGAGCAGATGAAAGGGTTTGGCATGTTTTTCATAGGAATACAGACCGCCCTCTTGCCTCACCCAATTGTACCAACCAAAGAACAGAAAGATATCTCCTTTGCCAATGCCCTGTTTCTTCAGATGTCCCTGAGCCGAACCCAATTGTCCAAAGAGCGGTCTCCAATCCGGATCGCGCTGTGGATAAACGTCCTTCAGCAGATCCAGACCAAGACGGACCAGCATCTCACCTCTCAGCTGGTTTTTGCGCTTGTGTCGGGAAAGATCCTGCACCAATTTGCCATAATTATGCCCCTGCAGATTGAGATCATTATAGGATACACCATAGCCCAGCCTTTCCGCTTCCGGGCTGTTCAAAGGTATGGGTAGTGAGAGGAATTTCCCGTCCTGGGTGAATACCGGACTGGCTACTCCACCAAAGCTGCTATCAAAGCCTTTTCTGCTCAGGATAATCTTCATGGGGATCTCCTAGTTCTCGTTCATTCAATCAATTAGCAGCCAAAAGTAAGCTTCAAGCTTGGCCGCAAACAGGCAATTCTCAAGAATCCAACAATATGACTAGCTGTCAAGAATTATTCGCAACCGTTATTAACAGAATACCATATGAGTGCTGTAGGCACGCTATTTCAGATAGCAACCCAAACACCACATACCGCCCCGAGTGCTGTAGGCACGGCATTTCAGATAGCAACTGTAGGCACGGCATTTCAGATGGCAAGCAATGACCAGGCCATAATCAGGCTTTCGTAAAAAATGGGAGAATGCCTGTAACAAAAAAGAGCTTGACCAAATATCTCCCCCCTACTGTTTTGGCTAAACTGAAATATTACACTGAGGGAGTTGAGATTTGTTAAAGCACGTTTTGACCAAGTACTTAAGTGATTTACAAAAGATCATAGACCGGGGCGATGCCAGAGAAGAGAGCTTCTACCATTGCCTGAAGGACTTGCTGGAGGCCTATGCCAGGGAAAACCGCATCGCCAAATGCGAAGTGACCATCCTGCCCAAAGCCACGGAAGCAGGCAACCCGGACTTCCGCATCTGGGATGGCAAAAACCACATCACCGGCTATATCGAAGCCAAAAAGCCGGAGCAATACAACCTTGAACCCATCTCCGTGAGCGAACAGCTCAAGCGCTATCTGGGCACTTTCCCGAACCTTATCCTTACCAATTTCTATGAGTTCTGGCTCTATCAACATGGGGAATTTGTCTGCAGTGCCACCATTGGCAGTGCCATCAACGCCACTCAGATGCGTCAAGCTCCACCCCTATCTCAAATAGAGGAGTTCGAAGCTCTGTTTGACCGCTATTTTTCCTTTTCCCTGCCTGCCATCACAGACCCCAGGAGCCTGGCCAATGCTCTGGCCAAACGCACCCGCTTCCTGCGCGATGAGATCATCGCCATCGAACTGGCCGAAGAGGAAAAGCAGGGCCGCAAGGTGCTCCTGGGTTTCTATGAATCTTTCAAAAAGCTGCTGATCAATAATCTCAGCCTGGATCAATTTGCCGATCTCTATGCCCAAACCCTTACCTATGGCATCTTTGCCGCCCGCACCCGCAGCACCGGGGAATTTAACCGTGAGCTGATCCACAAATACATCCCCAACACCTTGGGCATCCTCAAAAGCATCTTCAAATTCATCTCTTATGAAGAGCCGCCCAAAGCCCTGGAAGTGCTGATAGATGACATTGCGGAAATCCTCTGTGTGACTGACATCCAACAGATTCTGCACAAGTACTACCAGGAAGGCAAGGGCAGCGATCCCATCATCCATTTCTACGAAACCTTCCTCAGTGAATACGATCCCAGCCTCAGGGAAAAACGCGGGGTCTATTACACCCCGGAGCCGGTGGTGGGCTACATCGTGCGCAGCATCCACTCCTTACTGAAAAGCCATTTTGGGCTGAGCGATGGTCTGGCTTCACCGGAAGTGACCATCCTGGATCCCGCAGCCGGTACTCTCACCTTTCCAGCCGAAGCCATCAAAGTGGCAATCTCCGAACACAGCGAAAAATACGGTAGCGGCGGCATCCACAAACTCATCAAAGAGCATATCCTGCCCCATTTTCACGCCATCGAACTGATGATGGCCCCTTACACAGTAGGCCATCTCAAAATCAGCTACCTGCTGGCCGAACACGGCTATGAAATGGCAGATGATGAACGCTTTAAGCTCTACCTCTCCAATACTCTGGAACCGGATACGCCTTTGCAGACAGAGCTTCCCATCACCCATGATATCAGCGAAGAATGTGCGCTGGCTAATCAGGTGAAACATCAAGACCCGATCTTGGTGATCATGGGAAATCCTCCGTATAGCGGAGCCAGTGAGAATAATAACACTTGGACTGAAAAGCTGCTTAAGACTGATCTGGATGGAGCGCAAAGTTATTACACGATAGACGGTAATCCTCTTGTAGAAGCGAACTCAAAAATGCTTCAAGATGATTATGTGAAGTTCATTCGCTTTGCTCAGTGGAAGATCCATAAGGCTGGACGTGGCATAGTGGGCATGATCACAAATCACAGCTACATTGATAATGCAACTTTCAACGGCATGAGACAAAGCTTACTCAATACTTTCGATCAGATCTACATCATGGATCTTCATGGAAACAGCACAAAGAAAGAAAAAGCTCCAGATGGAACCAAAGATGAAAACGTGTTTGATATTAGAACTGGAGTGGCTATATTGATAATGGTAAAGAATGGAAATGATGGGAAACATATAGTCCATAAAGATATATACGGATTGAGAAAAGACAAATATGAATACTTGCAAGGGTCCACTATATTGAGTGCCGATTACGTGCCAATACATCCTGAGAGCCCATTTTATCTTTTTAAGCCATTTGTCAATACAGACTCCCAATACCTTAGCTGGCCTAAGTTGCCAGACATATTCCCACAGAACAGTGCTGGTATAAAAACCGCTAGGGACAATCTCACCATACAAGATACTCCTAATGAAGTGAGAAAGACCATCCACCTATTGAATTCTCTGGATACGGTAAGTGCAAGAAAGACTTTTAAATTAGGGGAAGATTCCCGTGATTGGAAGGTTGAACTAGCACAGAAAGATCTGAAAGATAGTGGATTAAATAATGCAAATATTCTTTCCATATTATATAGGCCATTCGATATACGCTATACATATTTTACCGGACAAGGAAAAGGATTTCATAGCATGCCTAGATATGGTGTGATGAAACACATGCTTTCGGATAACATCGGTTTGATACTTGGGCGACAAGGTCAAGCCGTCGGAGTGTCTAAACCATGGAATCTTGCCTTTATAGCCGAGACATTAGTCGACAATAACGTTTATTACAGAGGAGGAGGTGTATTGCTACCTCTATATCTCTATAATCATGATGAAGAGGAGATAGCTGCTGTCCGTGAGCGTTCATATAATATTAGACCTGACATTTTAGCTGGATTAGAAAAGAATGGTGTTTGTGCTCTTGACTTTTTCTACTACGCATACGCTGTTTTGCATAGTAACAGATATCGCGATAAATACGCAGAATACTTAAAGTACGATTTCCCAAGAATTCCAATCAACGTGGATCAATCTAAGCTTCTTCAGCTGTCGAAACTGGGCAAAGAGCTGGCCGATATTCATTTACTCAAAAGCCCGCAGCTCGATCCACCTCTGGCCAAATACCAGGGCTCCGGCACCGATGACACTGTGGAATTCTACAAATACGATTCTAGTACTGGCAGGGTTCAGATCAATGAGCATAAATACTTTGAAGGCATCTCGCTGGAGCTGTGGAACTACCACATCGGTGGCTATCAGGTGCTGCACAAATATCTCAAGGATCGCAAAGGCAAGAGCCTTGCAGACCCCATCCATTATTGCCGGATGGTAACTGCCCTTGCCAAAACGATAGAGCTGCAAGACCAGGTGGATGAGGTTTATATCCGCCTTGATCCTATCGATGAAGCTAAGGAACAAGGGTGATATCATGAGAACCAATAACGGATCAAATAAGATATAAGAGGAGAAGAAAAGATGGATGATAAGACCAAAGCCCTTTGCGATGAATTGCTGGTGATCATTGTGCTTTTCTATACTAAGATAGAGCAAGGGATCAGATTTGAGCACTTGTATTCGGTATTCAATTATGGCTTCGGCACAATCTCTGATTTACTGAAGATCTTGGTTAGTGAAGAACATGTAAGAATCAGCTTTGATCAAGAGAAGCCGCCAATTGGGTATCCAGAGGAGTGTTTGCCCATACCAGAACAAGTCCAGAAACTCCATCTGTGTAGTGACTGGAATACCTATATCTTCCCCACCCCAGAGGGCAGGGTTCAAGTAGTGGAGATTCTAACCGAACTCAAAGACCAAAACCGTGAGTTCAAGTTTACGGCCA